>JANWXU010000100.1 GCA_025057395.1 Bacteroidia bacterium
ATCTTTTTTAATGTTAGTTTATAGCTAACGTAATTTAATATAAGTTTAGAGATAAGTCTAAAGATTTAAGAATTTCTATATTTTCTTAGCAAAGCAAATGAAAAGAGCTATTTCTTGAAGTCAAAAGTTTCTAGGAAGCGGGTGGTGAATTCTCCTTTTCTAAATTGAGGATCTTTCATAAGCTTTTGATGGAAGGGAATAGTTGTTTTAATACCCTCTATCACAAATTCATCGAGCGCACGGCTCATTTTTTCTATTACTTCTTCTCTAGAAAAGGCAGAGACGATAAGTTTGCCTATCATTGAATCATAATATGGAGAAATAGTATATCCTGCATAAGCATGGGTATCTACTCGAACGCCGTGCCCTCCAGGTTTGTGAAAGCTAGTAATTTTACCCGGGCAAGGACGGAAATCATTAAAAGGGTCCTCGGCATTAATTCTTACCTCCATGGCATACCTATCTTTAGGATAGTAGTGCCTACCTGAAACTCTTTCTCCATAAGCTACTTTAATTTGTTCTTTGATGAGGTCATAAAAGAAAATTTCTTCTGTTACCGGATGCTCTACTTGTATCCGGGTATTCATTTCCATAAAGTAAAAGTTACCGTACTTATCTACTAAAAATTCAATAGTTCCCGCTCCTTCGTACTTTACAAACTTAGCCCCGCGAACAGCCGCTTCGCCCATTTTTTCTCTTAATTCCGGAGTAACAATGGGACTAGGACTTTCTTCCACCAACTTTTGATGCCTTCTTTGAATAGAGCAATCTCTTTCAGAAAGATGAGATACATTTCCATACTGATCACCCACTACCTGGATTTCGATATGCCTAGGTTCCTCAATGTATTTTTCGATATACATTCCCTCATTTCCGAAGGCTGCTAATGCTTCGGCACGAGCAGTATCCCAATGATGCTCTAGGTCTTTTTCTTTCCAAATAATTCGCATTCCCTTTCCACCACCTCCGGCAGTTGCTTTAATGATAACAGGATAACCAATATCAGAAGCAATTTTACGGGCAGTAGCTAAGTCCGGTACTAAGCCATCGGAGCCCGGAATTACAGGCACACCTGCCTTACGCATAGTTTCTTTAGCTGTGGACTTATCCCCCATAAGTTGAATAATTTCTGGAGGGGGACCTATGAATTTGATTTTATAATCTTGACAAATTTGAGAAAATTGCGGATTCTCAGAAAGGAAGCCATAGCCCGGATGGATGGCATCTACACCCGTAACTTCTGCTGCTGATATAATACTGGGAATATTCAAATAACTTTCTTTACTAGGAGGCGGGCCAATACATACAGCCTCATCGGCAAATCGCACATGTAAGCTATCTCGGTCCGCTGTAGAGTACACAGCCACTGTAGCAATCCCCATTTCACGGCAAGTACGAATGACCCGTAAAGCGATTTCTCCACGATTAGCGATGAGAATTTTCTTGAACACAGCTTCTTTATTTACTTTTAGGTTAACTCAATCACAAAAAGTGGTTGTTCATATTCTACTGGTTGTGCATTTTCAACGAGTATCTTTACTATTTTTCCCGAAACTTCGGACTCAATTTCGTTAAAAAGTTTCATAGCCTCAATAATGCATAAAACTTGCCCCTTGTGTACAACATCTCCTACATTTACATAGTTGGGTTTATCCGGCGCAGGAGCTCTATAAAAAGTACCTACCATTGGTGAAACTACAGTATGTAAATTACTACTGCTGGTGGTACTAGTTGTTTCACTAGTAGGCGCAGAAGAAGGGGGAGGTGGCGCAGGAGGCAAAGGGGCTGCCGTAGAAACAGGAGTAGCACCATACCCACTTGTTGCTACTCCTATTGCTCCTTGTATTCCAGGAATTGATTTACTAATTTTAAGTTTGAAACCCTCCCTCTCAATCTTTACTTCAGTTATACTTGATTCACTAATTAATTGAATAAGTTCTTTTATAAATGTAGGCTCCATAAATTTTGTTTTGAAATAAATGAAATTATTTTACACGCTCTACGTATTTTTTTTCGCGGGTATCTATCTTAATTTTTTCACCCATGTCTATAAATAAAGGTACTTTAATTTCTGCGCCGCTTTCTACAGTAGCCGGCTTCAGTGCATTAGTGGCAGTATCACCTCTAACACCGGGTTCTGTATAGGTAACTGTCATGGTAACAAATGTAGGAACATAAGCTGCCAACACTCGCTCATTTTCTGCGTCAATTACCAATTCACATTCCATTCCCTCCATTAAAAATTCTCTAGCATTTACCAGGTGAGGTTCAATACTCACTTGATCAAAGGTTTCAGTATTCATAAATACTAACTGCTCCCCTTCAGGATAAAGATATTGAAATTTTTTTCTTTCTACCCGTACAGGGTCAATTTTTGCGCCTGAGGGAAATGTATTTTCTAGTACCCTTCCGCTGGTAACGCTTTTAAGTTTGGTTCGAACAAAAGCACCTCCTTTCCCTGGCTTTACGTGTAAAAATTCTATAATTTCATAAATATCGTTATTAAAACGAATCATTAAACCATTGCGGATATCTGCTGTAGTAGCCATATTTGTTTATTCCTACTTTTTTGAACTTAAAAAAAGTTAGTCAAAGCAATAGAAATTAGTAGGCAATATAATTATTTCATTTATTACCACAAAATTTCCCTTAAAAACCTTTAAGGATAAGGATATTTATTTTGCTCGAGTGTAATACAAAATACGCTTTAGAAGCGTGCAAAAATTTTTTTTGTATGCTGATACAAATTGCTAAAGGTAATAAATTGCGGCTTACTTAAAATTTTGAATTATCTTATAATTAAAAGGATATGACTTTTAAATTAAAATTACGTGTTTCTATTCTTGCATTGCTGCTTTTAGCGTTAACTTTTATTGCTTGTAGAAAAGACGAGGAAATAAAAAATTCTGCCGTTGATGAGCGAGGGCAAATTGTATCTGTAACACTTTTTCGTAGCTTATCTAAGTTACAAGTTGATTCAACTCTAGCTTCTATTAACCCTCTGGCACCCCTTCTTTTTCCTACGCAAAATGGGGTAAAGATTTATCATGTAGTATACAAGACGCTCGATGCTAAGGGCACCAACACTATCTGCTCAGGGGCTATTGTTATACCCGATAATGTAAGTGGTAAAAGTTTTCCTCTCTTTAGTTATCAACATGGTACTACTACGCAACGCTTTGATGTGCCTTCACGAGGGAGTGCAGAGCTCAATATTGGTATTATAGCTGGAGCAACTGGCTATATAGCTTGCCTTACAGACTATGTAGGACTTGGAGACTCGCCTGGTTTTCATCCTTATGTTCATGCTAAATCGGAAGCCACTGCGGTAGTAGACATTTTAAGAGCTACTCGTAATTATTGCCGCCAAAATGGTATTAACCTAAATGGTCAGGTATTTTTGGCAGGCTATTCTCAGGGGGGCCACGCCACAATGGCAGCCCATAGAGAGCTGGAACAAAATCATGCTAATGAATTTACAGTAACAGCTTCTGCCCCCCTTTCAGGACCCTACGATATAAGTGGAGTACAGGCTCGCATTCTTACTATAGACTCTGCATATTCTGTACCAGCTTTTTTGCCTTATGTAGTCTTAGGGTATCAACAGGCTTATGGAAATTTATATAATACCTTAAGCGATATTTTTATTTCACCTTATGATACTCTTATTCCGCGTCTTTTTAATGGTACTTACCCTGCAAATTATGTAAACGACCATTTTCCTAAAATACCTAAACAAATGGTACGACCTGATGTTTTTGAGGCTTTTTCTACAAATCCTAACCATCCAATTCGTTTAGCTCTGAAAGATAATGATGTCTATGATTGGAAGCCCAAAGCACCTATCCATATGTGTTATTGTGAGGCAGATGAGCAAGTGACTTTTGCAAATGCAATTATGGCGTATAATTGGATGCGTAACAAAAAAGGAGCTACTAATGTGGAAAAAAAAATGTTAGGAAAAGATTTAAACCATGCCGGGTGCGTATTTCCTGCTTTATCTTATACTAAATCTTGGTTTGATTCCTTGAAGAAGTAAGTAAATAAAATATTGAAATTACCTTTGTTTTATGTGCTAAATGCTTGTAAATAAAAGTAGGATGATAATCTACCCTTTCGAAAAGCTTTTTTATTTTATAGTTTCTTTGAGATTCTAACTCTTAATTAAATTAGTTAAAAGCTAAATATTTGATAATCAATTAAAAGCTTATTTTTTAATTTTTTAATACAAATGAAAGCTAATTTTTTGTAACTTGAGTAAAATCTTTCTTTCCATTCTTACATATGAGTCTGCGTATTGGATGCTTCTTTATTTTATTTTTGATTAGTTCTATTCAAAAAGGTGAAGCGCAGAAGAACTTTCAAGTTTCTTATTACGACGCAGAGGCGCAATTGTTGATAAAAGCAGGGGAATACAAAAATTTAACTACCCCTAAAGATTGTAATCGCAAAACTATGAACTCTAACAATAATGTGGATGTTACCCAGTTCGAAGGAAGGTATTACATGGCTTATCGTACTGCCCCTTTTCATTATGCTTCGAGAAAGACACGCCTACATATTTTAAGTTCAGAGGACGGAAATAATTGGGTTTGTGAAAAAGTAATTCATACGGGTAGAGACCTAAGAGAACCTAGATTTTTGAATTTTAATGGTACTCTACGTCTTTACTACTGTGAATTAGGAAATCATTTTTTAAAGTTTGAACCCCAATATATTTGGACAATTTGTCGAAACAAAGATGGAAGTTGGAGTGAAGCTCAAAACATTGGACTGGATGGATTTGTGCCTTGGCGCTTAAGAATGTACCACGGAGTAGCACTTCTTTCTGCTTATTATGGAGTAGGCTTATACAAAGGAGGACGTAATAGCCAAGTGCGTTTATTTAGGTCTGCTGATGGAATTCATTTTTCTCCTATTTCAGAAGAACCCCAAATTGCTCATTCGGGAGCTACTGAAGCTGAATTTATTTTTGATGATAGTGGTAACTTATGGGGAACGGTACGTTTAGAGTTTAAGGGCAGCCTTATAGCTTTTGCGCCTAAAGATAATATTAGTTGCTGGCACGGTAAGTTTGATGGTAGAAAATTTGATAGTGCTTTGATGTTTAAGCATGGTAAGCATATTTTTCTAGTTGCTCGGCGTAATGTAGACGGAAATTTTTCTAAATACCCTCGCCTCCTGCCTAAATTTCTACATAATAAATATAATAGTGTTCGGTATATATTATGTACTAAAAGAACAGCCCTTTTTCGTTTAGACCAAGAAAAATCTCAGATTATACACTTATTCGATTTGCCGGGTAAAGGCGATACTGCTTTTCCTGCAATTGCTCCTATAGACCAAAATACTTACCTGCTAATGAACTATTCAAACGATGTGGAGGGTGCAGATACACCGTGGCTTCTAGGGCAATGGCGTAAATCCCATATTTATTCAATAAAACTAACTTTTGAGCAAAAGTGAGCAAAAGAGTATTAAAATAAAAACTTGAGGTTAGAGAAAGAATTAAAAAATAAAAGTTCTGATAAACTTATTGCAAAGCAATGTACTCTAGCCTCAATCTTTTGTTTTAGTATTAACTCCTAGCTTGAGTACTAGCATACTTTTCTAAGAGAACTTATTGAAGTATGTATGTAAATAGGTTTTCATTTATCTATTCTAATATTTTAACTAATTTTAACTGAAAAAAAATTACTATTTTCAAGGGTATAGGTAAAAAATTAAATAATTCAGAGCTTATAAATAAATGAGAATTAGTAGCAGAGCCTAATAAAAATTATATAGGCAAGGAGGTTATTCTGGTTTGTTTATAAAAAATATATGCGCAATCCTACTCTGAGCACCCTTTTACTAAAAACTCCTGTAGATGGTTATAACTTAGGGGAAGCTCACAAATTGGGTGCCTTATTAGGAGACATTCCTGTTTTGTTTATTTTTCTAAGGCGCTTAGGGGGAATTTTTTGTCTAGCTTTAATTGCAGAGCTAAAGGCTATTAAGGAGCAATATCAATTTTTTCCAGAAGTAGTTTTTATATACGGGGGCACACCCGAGGAAGGAGCGCTTTTTTTTGAGCGTCACTGGAGAGTAGCTAAGGCAATTGCGGACCCTAACAAATATTTATTTTATAAATTTGAAGTCAAAAAAGCGACGTATAAGGCCTACTTAAATCCTCATTTATTTAGAGCCTACATAAAGTTAGTATGGAAATATTCTGAATGGAAAAAAAAGGGTACTTCTTTACCTTACCTCACTACCCTTTTTCTGCTACGAAAGGATGAAATACTTTGGCGATATACTTATAATCATTTGGCAGATATTCCCTCTCAAAGTCATTTAATCAATAACTTAATGCCTTTTTTGGTATAAACTATAAATTTATTTTATGATTTTTATATAGAATGCATTGAACTTTTAACTTTGCAAAATAAAAAAAGTAGGCTCATGCAACTTAAATTTCAGTCGCTTGCTTGGTTCGTTTTAATGGTAAGTGGAATTATTAGTTGTGGGTTAATATGGGAGGGATGCTCAAAAGGGGGAGGAGTTAATATTTTCACAGTAGAAGATGATATAAAATTAGGAAAGCAGTTACAGCAGCAAATTGCCTCCGATCCTGCCAAATACCCAATACTAGATCCTAGCCGCTATGCTAAGGCCTATCAACATCTTTATCGGATACGTGATGTTATTCTAAATTCTGGTAAAGTAAAATTTAAAGATAAATTTGAATGGGACCTTAAAATTATTAATGATGATAATACGCTCAACGCTTTTTGTGCCCCCGGCGGATATATATATGTTTATACAGGACTTATTCGTTTCTTGAATAAAGAAAATGAATTGGCTGGTGTTTTAGGCCATGAAATTGCTCATGCCGATCTGCGTCATTCTACCGATCGTCTAACAGCAGCATATGGTGTAGAGTTTTTATTGCAGGTTCTTTTAGGCAAAAATAGTAATGCTTTAGGGCAAATTGCTGCAAACCTGGCTTTATTGGCCTATAGTCGTAGTAATGAAAGTCAAGCGGATAGCTATTCTGTAGAGTATCTTTGCGGTTCAGAATATGATGCCAGAGGTACAGCTGGTTTTTTTCAAAAACTTATAGGACAAGGCATGAGCGGCGGACAACCTGCCTTTTTGAGTACTCATCCTAACCCTGAAAATCGCGTGGAAAATATTAATAAAAAATGGCAATCAATGGGTTGTTCGGGCACAGGTACTTTTGAAAGCCGCTACCAAGAGCTTATTAGAGCCCTGAATTAAGTAAAAAGTCTATTTTCTGCAACTATTTCAAAACTAAGGAAGAATTTAATTAATGAATTAGTTTTGAATACTGGCATAAAAATTATCAGCCTCATCGAAATTTTCAATTCTATTTATTCTTTCGGCAAGGCGTTGAAGTAGGCGAGTCTCTAAGGCATGGGGCATTCTTCGACGCACAGGGTGGTCATTATTTAATTTATGCCAATGAGTGATTTTTTTTATGTCTTCCACAGCTTGGCTAAGTAGCTCTATTTCTAATTCATATTGCCGCCAGGCAATACTGTGAAAGGTATCCCAGCCATATAAAGGCACTTCTACTTGCCTGATTAATAATCCACTATCCGGCTCTTCATTTACAATATGGGTTGTTACTCCAATCGGCAGCCCTTCATAAATAGCCCATTTTAGAGCATCTAAACCTCGCACTAACGGTAACCAACCTGGATGAGAGTTGATTACTTTATAACAAGATACAATTTCAGCAGGTAATAGACCTGCTCCTGCTATTAGTACATAATCAGGTTTTAGGACTCCTAATAAAGAAATAAGTTCATGCAGGTTAGTAACTAAGATATATTCATACCCTAGACTATTACATAGATCCACGGGCTTTATAGGAAAAGGCTGCCAAGGACGATGAGGAATTAAAGGCTTGAAATTCTTTCGAACTTGCCAGGGCAAACCTACTACGACAGGAAATTGTTTCTTAATCTTTAGGCGAAAAAGTAAATCTTGCGTCTTTCTGTGTGGAGCATCGTAGGTAAGGACTACTATTTTTTCTTTTTCCATCTCTTTATTTATTGCTAAATAAATAAACAAAATTAAAAGACCTGTTTTGTTGAAAGCAAAACAGGTCTTTAAGAAATCAAAAATAAGATAATAAGAATAAGGTAATGCTAGTAGCTAATTACTTTAATAGACTGTTTGGCTTCTTCATCCGTTACAATTTCTAATATATAAACACCTGCTTTTTGAATTTGATAAGAATATTCTGAAAGGCCTGGTGAAATATGCAGATTTCGTTTATCAAGTAATTTGCCATTAAGGTCTAGCAAGTGGATTTGAATATCTTGGGTTTTTAGAGCCTCTATTTGCAATGTAAAATGCCCGTTATTAGGATTCGGATATGCTTTAACAGAAACTCTTGTATTTGCCGCAAGGTCCATTAAGCGCTGGCTACTACTTAAATTAATCCTTTGCTGCTCTAGGCACCCTCTACTATCCCGAGCTTGTAAAAGATATTCTCCTGCTTGTAGACCTTCAAAAATACCAATGCTTCTGAAAGGACTATTATTTAAAGAATAAACAAAAGGAGGAGTTCCACCTTGAGCTCTAACACTGATAATTCCATCTGCAGTGTTTGCGCCCGAAGGTAGCTGGGTGTTAATAGTGAGAACTACCCTTCCTGGACTAATCATCCACCTTGGGGCAGTAACCTCGCATCCCGCCGCATCTCTTACAAAAACATTATATTTGCCGTAAGATAGTCCTCCGAATAAAGGACTTTCTTGAAACTCGTTGTCATCTAGAGAATACCTTAGACTACCTCTTCCGCCCCTTGCTATTACTAGCAATTGGCCATCAAAACTATTCCAACAAGTAGTAGGAGTAACAATAATATCCTGAATTTCAATAGGAGGATTTTGGGCAGGAAGCAAAATACTTTGTCGAACTGTGCAATTGGTTTGCGGATTTCTTATCCAAATAGTATAGACTCCAGCTCTTAGTTCGCTAAAAGTAGAGTTATTTTGAAAGTTATTTCCGTCAATGGAATACAACAAATTAGGCTGGGGGTTTGCTAGTTGAATACTAATTCTTCCTTCTGGAGCATTAAAACATTTTGCAGAAATAGTTTCAATGCTAGCAATACTTAAGGCAGGGTTAGTTTCGCGTATTCTTACTTGTTCTGTAGCAATACATCCGTTTGTATCTCTTACTTCTATTTGGTATTCTCCTACGCCTAATCCAGTGAAAAAGTTCTGAAGCTGGAATGAGCTATTATTAATGGCGTAACGTAGGGGGGGAGCAGTAGTAATAGCTTTTATTTCTAAGCGTCCTGTAGAGGACTCTATACAGGCAGGGGGAGTAATAGTAATTTCGTCAATTTGAGTAGTAGGTGTTGCTGCAAATAAGTTTACAATTTCTCGATCTTGGCAACCATTATTGTCTATTATTTGAACGGTATAGCTACCAGGCGCCAAGTTTACAAAGCGACTATTAGTTGTAAAATTACCTCCATTTAATGCATAGCGTAAACTGCTACCGCTATTGGAAAAAGCTATTATTTCTATGCTTCCTGGCTTTTGGCACAAGGGGTATTGCAGTTTTATTTCTTCAATTTCTGCCTTATTGCTTCGATCTGCCTCAAGGGTAAAAGAACGAGCAGCAGTACAACCATTTCTATCTCGCACATTTAATCGATATTCACCTTCTGGTAAATTTCGAAATTCATTTTGTAAAGTGGCAGGTAACTGATTGAGGTTATAAATATAAGGAGGTTGTCCACCTGCTACATTTGCAGTAACACTGCCATTAGTGGCTCCTATACATCCCGGCTGTGTAATTTTAAGCTCATTAATTACCACATTATTTTGAGCGTCGGCTACTAAAGTTACCTCTCTGCTACGAGTACACCCGCGGCTATCTCTTACCCGAATTGTATAACTACCCTCCTGAAGGCCACTAAAACGATTATTAATACCAAAAGTTGAATTATTTAAAGCATAAGAAATAGTGCCAATTCCCCCTTGGGCATTCACGATAATTTCACCATCTCTGCTACCATTGCAAAATGGGCGTTGAATTATTAGGTTAGTAATAGTTAGGGTAGTAGAATTAGCAGGTAAAAGTTTTGCTATTTCTACGTCTGAGCAACCAGTTGCATCCTTCACATAAATAGTATATTCTCCCTCAACTAAGCCTCTAAAAATAGGAGTTTCTTGATAATTAACTCCATCCAAAGAGTAAAGCACAGTACCTACTCCTCCCGCTACTTTTATTTCTAAGCTTCCGTCGCTACTGCCCGGGCAAAAAGGATAGTCGAGTTTTATTTCTTCTATCTTGAGGTTAGAAAGTAAAGAGGCAGGTAATAGAACGGTTTCCTTATCTGTACAGCCTGTAATGTCACGTACCCATACGGTAAAGCGCCCTGGTGATAAATTCCTAAATATGTTATTAGATTGATAATTTGTTCCATCTAAAGAATACAGTAAGGGTCCGCTCACGCCCGAGCTGGCTTTAATTTCGAGTTTTCCATCTTGGGCACAAGTAGGTCGGGTAATAATTACTTCGTCAATATTCAAATTGGGGGAGCGATCTAGTAAAAGTGCAATTTCTGTATCTATGCATCCTGAAGGTTCACGTGCTGTAATTTGGTAATTACCTGGTGCTAAATTTTCAAAAATAGGAGTTGCTTGGAACTCACCATTATTAATGGAGTATAATATAGTCTCCCCGCTTGCATTAGCTCGCACCGTAATTTTACCATTTGCATTACCTGCACAAGGATAATCTATAATGAGCTCCTCGATATTAAGTGGATTAGGACGAGAAAAAAGAGCTGTAGTATCGGTATCTGTACATCCAAATTCATCACGAACAGTTATAATGTATCGGCCCTCCCCTAAGTTTGTCAAAATAGGATTACGTCCAAAATTTCCCCCATTTATGCTATATTCTAAATTATTACCTTGCGCTCGAACTCGAATTTGTCCATTAGTATTACCTTTACAAGGATACATTAAGTCAAATTCTTGGAGCTCGATATTCGAGCGAACTAGTTGCAAGCGAGTAGCTTTACTAATAGTGCAACCATCACCATCGGTAGCAGTAATGATATAATTACCCGCAGGTAAATTAGTAAATGAAGTAGGCGAAGTTTGATTTCCTACGTTAGGAGTAAGTGTATAGCGAATATTACCAGCATAACTTTGCCCTTCTACAACAATTTTACCATTATTGGCAGTACAAATAGGGTTATCTAGGTAAACGAAATTAAAGTCTAAATTAGAATTTCTGCGCTGTAGCTCTACAGTAAAATTTTGAACACAGTTCCCTTGGTCTGCTACTCGAATGCTATAAAGACCGGGTGGAAGATCTGTAAATACTCCATTGCCATGATTGATACCCGTGTTGGGAGAAATGCTATATTCTATTCCTGAAAATGTACTGCGAGCACGAATAAAGATTTTACCACTATTGCCACAGGTAGGATGTTTTATGCTATCGATACGAGCAATTAAAGTTTGGTCTCCCCCCATGGGTACGTATAAGTTGGCAATGCAACCATTTGCATCGCGAATAGTAATAGTGTAGTCATCGGCACGTAAACCTAAAAACAGACCATTATTAAAATTTCTTCCTGCTGCCGGTGAAATCTCGTATTGAATAGGAGGGGTAGCATTTCTTACTTCTACTTTAATACGTCCATTACTGCTATTGCAAGTAGGATAAATTAATTTACTAGCATCTAAAACAATCTCTGGCCTATCTGAAGGAGGTAAAAAAACGATTATACTATCTGCACATCCTGAAAAGTCGGCTGCTTTAATCTTATAACTACCTCCCGGCAAGCCAGTAAAAAGGCCGGTATTATTATTTAAGCCATGTGCCGGAGAAATAGTATAACGTAAGCCACCACCACCTCCTGTAGCTGAGACTCGAATTTCTCCCTCGGTGGCACAGGTAGGATCTACTTTACTAACAAGATGTAGCCTTACAGGAGGTGTACTTACTAAAGAAACGCTTCGAGTAGCACTACAGCCATTGATGTCCGTAACTCTTATGGTATAATTGCCGGCTGGTAAATTAATAAACCTACCATTATTTAGGTTTTGACCTACACTAGGAGAGATAAAATAAGTTAAACCCCCTCCACTACTAGAGGCTGTAAGTTCAATGCGTCCATTATCTAAACCACAGCTAGCATTAAATACGTTTTGTATGTTTACATTTAAATCACCTGGGTTAACATTCAGAGAAATGAAAGCTGCTGTTCGGCAGCCACTCGGACTAGTTACAATAATTAGGTAAGTTCCTGCAGGCAAAGCCGAAAAAATACCATTTCCTTGGTTTACGCCAACGTTAGGAGTTATATCGTAACGTACAGGTCCGGCATTGCTACTGGCTCTTATCAATATTCGCCCATTCTGAGCAGTACAAATAGGATCTGTCCATGAAAAGTCATTAAAATCAATATTTTCACGTGAAGTAAGCACTACTCTTAGAGTTTTGGAGCAGCCTTGAGCATCTGTTACTTTTACTTCATATTCTCCTTGTTCTAAGCCTGTAAAGTTACCATCGTTAGTATTTACTCCAATAGGAGGATCTAAAGAATAAGTGTAAGGAGGAGTTCCACCATTTACCTGAACACTAAACCTTCCGTTTTGGTAGGGTACGGGGGGACCGTCTACCGGAATAGGGGGTGCACAAGTAGGATCTATTTTAGAGCTAAGCCTTAACTCTAAAGTATTACCCGTTTCTAAAATGACTATTGGCTCCTCTGTGCGGCAGCCAATTCCATCTTGTACTCGAAGTATATAATTTCCACCCGCAAGATTAGTAAATAAAGCAGGAGTAGAGGTAGATTGAGCTATTGTTTGCCCTCCTAAAATTAGTGTATAATTGTAGGGAGGAAAACCATTCACTGCAGAGGCTTCTATTCTTCCTATAGGGGCGCAACCAGTATTAAGGGTTACATAACGCACTCCAAGTCCAACACTTACTCGCACAATAACATCATCAAAAATTTCACAATTTTGATTTCTAACTGTCCAGCGAAAACGATACTCCCCACTTACTAGGTTTGAAATTAGAGTAGAAGCACTTGTAGGATTTTGAATATTCACCGGGAAATTTACAGGATTAGGCTGGCTAATTACAGTCCATAATCCACTTTCATTAGGGCGAAGAGGGGAAGCATTGAGCTGGTATTGATTATTGCAAACAGAAGCATCGGAGCCTGCATCGGTAGTGATATCACAAAGCGAAACTGTTACTGCTACTGTATCGCTTGAAGAGCAACATCCCTGTTGAATAAACCACTGAAAGAAATAAGTTCCAGAAACATCCATGCCTGTAACAGTAGTATTAGCGCTGTTAGGACTAGTAATACGTGCGTTTGCACCTGCTGGTTGGCTAACTATAGTCCATGCTCTTAAGCCTGGGCCACCATTAGCGCTCAGAGTAGTATTATTCACATTAATAAATTGATCAGGGCCAGCATTGGCAGGCTCTACATTGCCGCTGCCTGTTGTGACTTTCACTACATCACAAGCTTCTCCTACTGTCCACTGAAATACGTAAGATTGCCCTGGCAATAATCCAGAAACAACAGTTCTGTAAGAATGGATATTAGAAAAAGTTACATTTTGACCTGAAAGTACACGCCAATTACCAATTTGGGGGGCAGGATTTTGTGCATTCAGCACTGTTTCATTACTGCAAACTAGGAATTGATCAGTCCCTGCCCTTACGTTATTCACTGGCGTACCACGGTAAGCAGTGAGTTTGATATTATCTATTGCTACAGTGAGTAATTTAATACCATTGCAATCATCATAAGAGTTCCAATAGTACCGCAGTTGAATAGCATTTGCGCCTGCTGGAATACTTCTGATTAGTATCCGGGCATGGGTCATTACGCCGTCTTCACTAGTAGTTAAGCGACAAGTAGGCGTTTGGGGTAAGCATTCTATGCCACCAATCATAAAATTATTCCAATCTAGCCAAGTAGCTCCGTTGTCT
>JANWXU010000101.1 GCA_025057395.1 Bacteroidia bacterium
TTGCTAGGCTATCGGTACCTAATGTAACTCTATCCCAATCAAAAATCTCTGCTGGAGGTAAAATTTGGTTAATATATAAATTTGAGAGAGGACAAAGGCAAAAATAACTTTTAGGAAAAACTTCTGCTAACAATTGGATTTGGCTAGGCCTAAGTACAGTATTATGCACCCATAGAATTTTTTTATTGCTATCCAAAATTTGAGGTATTATTTTTTCAATTAGTCCAACACGATAATCTTCAACATATTCCCCTAATCCTAGTTGGGAAAAAAAATTAATAAAATCTCCTGTCCTTGTAGCGAAAAGTTCTTGCTCAGCAAAAGACTCCATTAAGTGAATGCTCATGTAGTCTGAAATTCTATGAATAGCTTGCAATAAAGGAATAGAGACCGAATAAAAAGCATGCGGAGTGAGGGAGGCAGATAATTCATAGTATGCTGTTGCCAATTGTAATAATTCAATTCCACGCTGGATTACTTGCTCCACCTTTTGCGGGTTCAAGCCTAACAGCTCTATAAAAGTATGCACATAAAGATTAGGAAACTGCTTTTTTAATATAAAACTATTTCCTTCATTAGAAACATCTGCCACCGCTACGATTCCATTCCGCAACATTTCTTCCATGGCTCTTTTCTGAGCATAAGCAGAGTACGGAATTTGTTTTTTTAGCTCTATAATTTTTCCTAAAAAAGAGGTCATGCCCTCCCCTAATTCAATTTTACCTTGTAAGTGACTAAGCTCTAGGTGACAATGGGTATTAACTAAGCCAGGAATAGTTAAACCCGGTAATAACTCTACATTACCAGCACCCGAGCAAATATCTACAATAATACCCTTCTCATTAACATTTAGAGTATATTCCTTTTGAATTTGAAAATTCAACCAAATATATTCACAATGAAAAACAGGCATTTTTTATATTACATCCTCTTATGCTTCTAAAAGAAATGATAAATGATAAGCTTTACAGATAAATAATATAAATAATAAATTATATTTAGAAATTTTTAGAAGTGAGAAGTATTAAATTTTAGTATCTAAAAAAAAAGAGAGACGAAAATTTAGGTTTATTGTTTTCGTCTCCCTTAAGTATTGTAAGTATTAGCTAACTATTAAAATATTTTATTCTACAACTACCCAGCTCGCCGATTTTTGCCAGTTATGTTGTTGCACAACAATTTTATAAACTCCTACAGGTAAATCTCCCGGGTCTATTAACCATTGATTAATTCCATCTAAGACTTGCAACCTTTGTTGGTACACTAAACTTCCTGCTGCGCTATACACAGATAGGATTGCTTCGTCCTTGTAAATAGGAAATTTTAAATAAAATTTATCTTTTCCAGGATTGGGGAAAATAGTTATTGATTCATTTGCTACAGAAGGAATTTCTTCTCGATTTAACGGAGTATTAAAGTTTTGTATAGAGCTCCAAGAAGAAAGATTACCGCTCCGGGAGCTGCAGATTTGGCAATTAGTACGAAGACGTACTCCATACGCTTGACCCGGTACTAAATTAAGAATATCTGAAACTGTAACATTAGAAGCCAAAACAGCACTTACCCAATTATCAGGATTTTGAGAAAGCAAACCATAACTTAAAACATAACAAATAGCACCAGGTACCTGGCTCCAAGTAACCCTTGCAGAGGTAGTAGTGATTCTATCCACCACTATGCCTATGGGCATAGCACAGGCTGGAGGAGCTTCTCCTAATGTTTGGGCAGCAATAGGTTCAGACCAAACCGAGCTACCTCCACCTTCACAATTAGCTTGAACCTCAATTTCATAGCGCGTACCAGGGGTTAACCCCGAAATAGTATATACAGTACCTGTTACATTATTGATGGTTATAGGCGCTACAGTACTCCCTACTATTCTATAACGAATATTATAGCTAGGAGTATTAGGCACAGGCTGCCAATTAATTGTAATGCTATTAGAAGTCGTTTGTGTAGATAAAATTACAGTACCTGCAGTACCATTAATGGTCACAGAAGCTGCCCCTAGGCAAACACCGTCTGTAACATAAAATGTATAAGAGCCAGGTGCTAAGTTAGTAAATAAGTTATTGGTAGAAAATCGAATGTTATCTATAGAATAACGGTAGTTAGTACCTGTTCCGCCGGTAGCACTTAAGCTTACTGAGCCTCCTACACCGCCACAGTTAGCGTCTGTTTTAGAAACTACTCTAAGATTGGGCCTATCTGAAACTCTTAGGGTAGCAATACCATTTACTGTACCGTCTCCACATGCGGCATTATCTGTAACATTAACCAAATGAACTTGAATTTCTCCTAGGGCTTGGGGAGTTATTTGTAAATTATAAGGCGAAGTAGTAATTCCTGTTATTGTAATAGGAGCCTGGTTATTAATACGATAAGTTAAGTTCCATGGACTATTACCTGTAAAAGTAATTGGAAGAGAAACTGGATTCTGGAAACAAACATTTTGTACAGCACTTGATATCGTAGCACTAGGAAGGGTATTCAAGGGCAAGTTAAAGGTAGCTACACGAGAACTGCACTCACCAATAATTCGAGTTAAACTATAAATACCTGCTTGAGAAGCACTCAACGACGAGATGCGAATATTGGGGGTAGTAGCCACTAAACCATTAGGTCCCTCCCAAAAATAAGAACCTTCAGGACTTTGTTCACCACCAATTAATTCTAAACTCTGCCCCTGGCAAGGACGGCCGCTAATAGTAATGCTTGCTAAAGGTAGGGGTACTACATTCACTACAGCATTCTTATTAAGCGAAAAACGACAATTATTAGCATCTACAATTTCGCCAATTGTATAAGTGGTGGTAGTAGTAGGAGAAATTTGGATACTATGATTGGAAGGGTTAGCAGAAGCAGCACTTCCCACTTGAATTCTAGCTCCAGACTGAATATTTATATTCCACGGCCCTGTTCCACGCAATTGAAAAGAAAGAGTAGCAGTGTTTCCCTGGCAAATAGTTACATTTGGCGTAAGAAGTTGAGCTTCTGCCCTTGGCCAAACCCTAGCATTTAACGTAACGGCATCGGAAGTACAACCAGCAACTATTACCTGTAACGTATAAGTGCCTGTATGAATGGTTTCTGCAGCAGCAATCGAAGGATTTTGCAGAGTACTACTAAACCCTGCTGGACCTTGCCATAAGTAAGCTGCTCCTACTACCGAAGAACTTGTGAAAGAAAGGAAACTACCTGCACAGACAGGAGAATTAGACCCAGCCGACGGAGAATTAGGCTTAGGTATATGAAAAACTTCTACCGTTTTTTGGGTAGTACAATTGCCTACAATTCCAATAAATGAATAAGTACCTGCCTGGGCAAGTGAAAAATTAGGACGGCTAGGGTTACTTTGAGTAGAGGCAAAACCTGCAGGCCCACTCCAATTATAAATACCTCCTGCTAAAATGGGCGCAGATAACCGCAATACTGAACCTTGACAAACAGGTGAATTACTTGTAACAGCATTGGGGTCTATAGTAGGCAAAATCTCTACTTGCAAAGTAGCTTCTTGGCTTTCACATTGCCCAAAAGCGGCTGTTAATGTATACATGCCTGCTGCACTTAAAGGAGCGTTAAAATATACTGGGTTCTGTGTAAAAGCACGCCAGCCTCCAGGCCCACGCCATCGATAAGTAATACCCGTAACAGTTTGAGCAAACAATTGGAAATTTCCCCCTGCACAAACCGGCCCTGAATAGCTTACTCTAAGAGGAGCTGGGCGCCGAATTATGTTTAGGGGAATTCGAGCTATGCCAGAGGTACATCCGTCTAAAATGCCATATACACTATAAGTGCCTGCATTAGCAGCAGTAGCATTAGGTAAGCTAAGGGTACCTCCCCCTATTATGCTTAGCCCGCTAGGTCCCTCCCACCGATAAATAACATTAGGCTGGGTAGTAATTGCAAAATGAATTGTATCACCTTCACAAATAGTAGTTCTACCTGTGATAATAGGAGTTGCCGGAATAGGCACCACCACTACTTCGGTAACCGCAGAAATTGAAGGACAGCCTGCTACCGTTGCCGTGACCGTATAAGCCCCACTTGCTAAAAGACTAACATTAGTAATAATCGGAGTAGCACTAGTAGAAGTAAAATTATTAGGGCCACGCCAACTTAAACGAGCTTCTGCAGGCGCAAAGGCTGTTAGGGCAAGCGCTTGCCCTGCACAAATAGGACTACTGGCAAACGCTATCACCGTATCTGGCACTGAATTTATTACTACATTAGTGGTATAAGTAGCCGGTGGACATCCTGGAACAATAGCAGTTAATGTATACACGCCACTTTCATTACTACTAACAGTATCTATGATATTCACCTCCCCAAAGCCTTGCCAACCATTAGGACCACTCCATAGATAAAGAGCATTAGCAGCACCCCTAGCTCTAAGAAATAAAGTTTCGTTTTCACAAACAGGACTATTCGAGGTTACAGATACTTGTGGAGGCGTATTTACAACAATTTGAATAGCCTGAGTTATTGAACCTGTGCAACCCTCTACACTTAGCAACAAGGTATAGCGTCCTGCTTCTAAAGAGGTAATCGATCTTCGATTAACAATAGGCGTAGAAGCCGTAAATCCATTAGGACCACTCCAAAAATAGCGTCCTCCCGGTAAACTAGAAGCAACCAATAGTAAATTATCTCCACGACATAGCGGATTCCCTGGAAAAACATTAATATCCACATTAGGAGGTAAACTATGAACTGATACAAAAGTAGTGGTAAAAAAGGTAGGACAACCAGGTACCACCACACTTAAAGAATATTCACCCCCGTTGGCCGTAGTCACACCAGAAATAGTAGGATTAGGACGAGTATCACTAAAAGCAGCAGGACCACTCCATTGATAACTTGCATTAGCTATAAAAGGAGCCTGTAAGTTCAATTGATTCCCTAAGCAAAGAGGAGAATTGGTGCCAATACTAAAACTGCGAATAGGAGCATTTATCCTTACTATTTTTGTAGTAGAATAAGGGCATCCTGCAAATTCACCACTATAAGTAATAGGATACTGCCCTGGAGCTAAACTAGAAGGAGTGAAAATATTATTATTGCTTATACCAGCACCACTGAAAACTCCATTACTAGGATTTGCAACTAACTCGATAGCAGAAGAGGTAGTGCAATAATCTGAAGCCAAATTAATCAACTCTATGTTCAGGGTATCTACATAAATATCTCTGGTAGTTGTATACGGACAGCCGTTAGAAGCTGTGCCGCTATATGTAATAGTATACAGGCCTGGCGAAAGAATCGCAGGTTGAAAGATATTTCCCGAAACTGCAGGTCCACTAAAATTACCTCCAGCAGGCTCTGCTATTAAAATAAGTCGAGAAAGATTAGTACAAGTAGTTTCGGGCAAACTAATAAAGCGGGGCACTATTCTTTCTACCGTAACAAAAATACTAGTCTGGTAGGCACATCCATTGAAAATCCCGCTGTAGGTGATCTCGTACCGTCCAGGGTTCAGCTGTTGCGGATAAAAAATATTGCCATTTATGCCAGGACCAGAAAAAGTACCTCCTGTTGGCTCCCCTTCCAAAGTTATAGCTGGTGAAGTTGTACAGACTACGGACGGCAAATTACGAATTCGAGTATTATTTATACTATTTGCAATAGGTTGCGCTACTCGTAAACTAGCGCAACCTGTATTGGCATCATAAATAGCAGCATAGTAAGTAGTATTTGTAGGAAAAGAACTAATTGTAATTTCAAAGGGTGGAGTTACTATTTCTAAAAGAGGAGTAGTAGCATCTAGGGCGTCATACCATCGCAAGCGCTGTCCTGAGGCTAAAAGAGAAGTAGTACTAAAAGTTACTGTTTGTCCGACGCAAGCCTGGCGAGGAGTAAGGACGGGAGGCTGCGGCTTAATATCGCAGGTAGCAAAGCGCGTAAGAAAAATATCTTGATTACCCTGATTAGCTGCATAAATAGCATTTCTTGTAGGATAATTAGTACTTGCAGTAAAACCACCAATAAACAAGATACCACCTGGTGCTAAAGCAGAGGCTTGCAGTCTTTCTTCGCCACTTCCACCATAGTAAGTTGCCCACACTGTAGCCCCATTCTGCGGATTAAATTTTGCAGCAAAGTTTTCAAAACTTCCATTATTAGCAGTCTGCAAAGGTAAAAGCAAAGGAAGGTTAGTACTTGTTGTCCACCCTGAAACATAAAGGAGGCCCTCCTCATCAATTTTTAAGCTTCGAGAATTATCTTCTGCATTTCCACCAAAGGGTCGTACCCAATTGCGTACACCAGTATTAGCCTGCAAACTACCAATGAACACGTCTAAGCCCCCTCCTAGCGTAGCAGTTACAGCGTTAATTAAAGGAATATTAGTACTCGCTCCTGCAGCAGTAAAGAATAAAGTATTACCATTAAACGCAGCCCCATTAACATAATCTTGGTCATTCCCTCCAAAATAAGTACCCCATTCCTTAAGGCCACTTTGCGTATCAAAATATAAAATATAACCATCACTAAAACCGCCTCCATAATTAGGCTGGAAGCCCCCGGAAATGGGAAGATTGTTACTCCGAGTCCAACCCACAAGAGCTGCCCTATTAGCATTAGGTTGAATGGCAATCATAGTACCATAATCATCTTGGCTTCCTCCAAAATAAGTAGACCATTGTAAATTCCCAGCGCTATCAAATTTTGCTAAAATAGCATCTAACCCCCCTGCATTATTAGGCTGCTCAGCATTTAAAACAGGAAAATTCATAGAATTAGTACGGCCACAAAAATAAATATTTTCATTACTATCCAATGCAATGCGCCCCGTAACTTCCTGACCGCTTCCTCCCAAATAAGTAGACCATTCTAGAGTACCACTACTATTAAAACGAGATAAGAAAAAATCTGTATTCCCTTGATTTATTGTTTGATATCCACCGCTACCCATTGGAAAATTAGTGCTGGTAGTAGTGCCCGAAACATAGAAACCTTGTGATGCAAGAGTGATACTGAAAGCAATATCATTCCCGCTACCTCCTAAATAGGTTGCCCATTGTAAGGCGCCCGTAGTAGCATTATGGCGAGAAATAAAAACATCTTGTCCACCCGCATTATTCATTTGCCAACCTAATTGTACAGGAAAATTGATACTTTGAGTTGCCCCTACTATCCACAGCGCATTGGTTGTGGGTTCATATGCCATGTCATATATCTCATCAGCACCTGCCCCCCCCCAATAAGTCGACCACTCAACTGCAGGGTCAATAATAAGAGGAAGCAAAGGGTTATATTCACCTATATTAAACGAAATAATATTTTCTTTTTCTATACGATAGCCAATGGGAACAATTTTCTTCTTCCCGTTTAATATTTGGTAGGCATAGGGCTGAGCCTCGCATAAACTGCCAGCTGGAGTTACTGCACAAATTCCTCCCTTCTCAGTAAGCATAAGTTTTTCAATACCATGAAATTGCCACCGAATAAGAGCGGGGTCTGCGCCTGGCGAAAGAATATAATCATACTTTAATTGCAAATTTTCTCCTTCTGACACTGTGTACCAAACCATATCTATCCCTGGATAAATATTTCGGTACCGTAATCGACCATAGGTAGGAACTTGTATAAGCTTATTACTCTTGCCAAGGTAAAAATTTAAGTCTATATCTTTTTTCTCTAGGTTTTCTACTATAGCCTTAGAGCTTGCATTAATCAACTCCCAATCTAAGCGATATCTCTTGATAGATCGATTAATATGCGGCTCGCCTGCCCCATCGAAAGATACAGGCTCAGCCCGATTAAATACATAACTAAAACGATTGATTTGAAAATAAAGCTGCAAATCTTGGTGCTGAAAGTAGTATAAAACATCAGGATAAAACCCCCTTTTCTCGCTATCCCAAACTTGCCCTTGATTTTTTATAAATAATGGCATATGGTAGGCTCCTAAGTTTGAATTTTTATTCAAAAGTGAATTAGCCATCGAGTTTGTTGTACACAAAAATAAAAGCGTAAGTGAAAGAGCCTCTATTATAAGCCTTTTTGAATATTTCTTCATTATTGCTCGCAGTTTAGAATTTTTACTCTAGAATACAAATCAAATTTTAATTAACAGCCTAAATTTATGAAAAAACTTTTCTTTTCATTAAAATTCTGATATCCCTTTTATTTGTGGCATCTATATGCTCAAGATTTTAGAACAGAAACGGGAAAAAATATTTATTACAGTTTTTTAAAAAAATTAATAATAGTTTGCTTTAGTTTTAAGAATATTTTATATATGCAGGAATTATGATAAAAACTAAGAACTAACGGCTATGAAAAAACTCTTAATTATTTTAGTTGTGCTATTATGTAGTAGCTTATCTTTTGCACAAGATGCGGCTCTTTCAGTAGGGTAGGGCAATATTTGCCTGTTGCTAAAGACCAGGATATTGTAGTAACTATTATTAATGTATCTAGTGCTGAAATTCGAAATTGTGAAATAAGTTGGAGTTTAAATGATGGGCCTCCGCAGGTACAAACTTGGAATTTTCAGGCGGGCTTTTTACAAAATTACCAAGCTACCGTTACACATCCTCGTAAGTTAAATCTTCCTAGTACAGGCGTGTATAGACTAAGGATCTGGATTTCTAAGCTTAATGGGGCTGCCGATGCTAATAGCGCCAATAGTGATATTACCCTACAGATAAAAGGAATGGAAAGCGAAGAGCGCAAAAAAGTAGTCTTTGAAAAATTTACAGGTACATGGTGTCCTCATTGCCCTGCTGCTAATTGCGACTTGATAAAAATTTTATCTACCTACCCCAACTTTTTTGCAATTGATGTACACGACCGAGACGCAATGGAAAATACAGCTATCAACCCTACAATGAAGTCAAGGTATCAAGTAAGTAGCTTCCCTTCAGCAATGATAGATAGAAGAATACTGCCTGGACAAACCAAAGCGCCTGTTTCGCCTTATATGATTTACCAAAATGCGCGAAACTTTACACAACAAAACAGTCCTTTTGCGTTAACAATGACTCATACCTATAACAAATCAACTAGAGATATTGAAATTAAAATTACTGCTAGGGCTATTGCCCAAATTAGTGGTAACTTTGCTTTTAATTGTGCTATTATTGAAGATAGCATCCCGGGGGTAGGAAGCGGATATGAGCAAAGAATCGATAGCCGTTACACCACAGATAGGAACAATTGCTACTATGGACAAACTTCTCCTATGCGAAATTATTTTCATATGCATGTTTTGCGCGATTATTTAGGGGGAGGTAATGGCACTAGTATTTCTAAAACAAGCTTTAAACCTAATGAAAGTATACAACACACTTACCGTTATAAACTTCCTACACAATTCAATGAAAAGCAAGTTAAAATAATTGCTTTTATCGAAGGAACTGACTCTGAAGTAAATTATACAGGTATTTTTAACGCAGAGCGTCAAGCGCTTATCCTCTCTCCGCCCACTAACATAGAAAGCAATATTACTTTGGGAAATATACAAATCTACCCTAATCCCACCCGCGACCTTGTATATGTTCAATTTCAGTCAAATAGTAGCATTACAAAAGAGCCTCTTAATATAACTGTAACCAATCTACTGGGCCAAACCGTTGAAAAGCAAATTTGGCAAGATAATATGCTTTCCCAAGAAATAAGTATTCCCCTTTCTCTAAAGCATTTGAATGAAGGCGTTTATTTTATAACCATCCAACAAGGTACGAAAAAGTATACTCAAAAAATTCTGTATCAACCCTAAGGTTTATAAAATTCTAGATAATTTTGAAAAAAGCCACTTAATACAAGAAGTGGCTTTTTCATTTTATTATCTCCAGCAAGTTAATAAAATCACTAATGAAAAATGTTTCTGCAAAGTCCTCCCCTTTTAGAAAAAGGAAGTATTATCGGTTTAGTAGCGCCTGCTAGCGGTATAGAAGGGAGTAACTTAATAGAAGAAGCAATAGGATTTTGGCAAAAAAATGGATATAATGTAAAACTCGCTGATAATTTAAGGTCCCGACTTCATCAATTTGCCGGAACCGATATGGAACGATGGAAAGCACTCCAAAGTTTTCTCGATAATCCTGAAATTGGAGCAATTCACTGCATGCGCGGTGGCTATGGTACAATTCGTATTTTATCTAAAATCTGCTGGAACCAATTTTTAAAGTATCCTAAATGGATAATCGGGTACAGTGATATTACTCTTTTGCTAAATGCTGTCAATTCCATGGGCTTCGAAGCGATTCATGGTCCTTTGGGAACCGAGATTGCAAGGGCGCCTGAAAATTGCAAAAAGGCTCTACTAAAGATTTTAGAAACCGGGCAAAGTAATTTCTTTTCAAATTCGGTACTTGCTCTTCAGGAAGGGGAAAGTACGGGCAAATTAATAGGCGGAAATTTTACCCTACTTCATCACTTAATAGCCACTCCATGGGAACCCTGCTGGGAAAGTGCATTACTAATTCTGGAAGACATAGGCGAATACTACTATCACCTAGATAGAATGACACAGCACTTTATTCTTACTCGAAAGTGGGAAAAATTAAATGGTATAATAATTGGAAGCTTTACAGATTGCCAAGAAAAGAGTAAAGGGATCGGTAAAAACATTGAACAAATTATTTACCAATTAGTAGAAAACCCCCTAAAAAGAAATATACCAGTAGTTAGCAAATTCCCTGCAGGGCATATTCCAGAAAATTTTCCTTTAGTTTTAGGAAGGGAATATAAATTCAAAGTTACTATCCATAGTTGTACTTTAACTTCTAGCTCTAATTAATAAAGAACTTATCTGTAAGAAAACTAAATAAATGTAACAAAAAACCTACAGCCCCCCCTACTAATGTCCCTGAAATACGAATATACTGCAAATCTTTACCCACTTGCAATTCTAACTTATTTACCATTGTTTCTTTATCCCAGCTTTTAATTGTTTCTGCTATCATATTACCTATATCCATTCGATAATTACTTACTACCTCAATAATAGCACTATACAGCCAGTTAGTAATTTTTTTACGCATTATTTCGTCTTGGGTAAGATTGTTAAAAAACTTGTATATACGCAACTGAAGTTGTTGACGAATAGCAGAATGGGGATCACTAATATTTTCAATAATATAGTTTTTAAGGTCTTGCCAAACCTGTTCAAAATATCGATGGACAATAGGATTACTCAAAAATTCATCCTTTAGTGCCTCTAGGCGTTGATGAAGTTCTGGAGAAGTACGAAGCTGATGAATGAAGTCTTCTGTAGCTTTATGAAATTTTTGGCGAAGTGGATGGGCAGGATCTTTACTGATTTCTTCAAAAGTACTTTCTGCTTTGGCAATAATTTTTTCGTATACTTTATTAGCAACAAAAGCACGAACTAACCAAGGGCTTTCTTCCCTTATATGCTTACGAATATTGGTTTTATTTTCCTCTAAAAGTTTTTCTGCAACTCTGAGTACTTCATTAAAAAATTCATAATGTTTATTTTGTGCAGTCAAAATACTTAAAATATCTCCCAATAATTTTGCTAATTCACTACCACTTACTTTTAGAGCAATGTTTTTTTCTATAAACTCTCTTACTTCTTCGTCCTTCAAAGTATTCAAAATAGAAGGAACAAACGTCGCTATCTTTTCAGCAACCAGTTCGCTATTAGCTTCTACTGCTAACCAATCCTGTATTTTTTTAGATATTTCAAAGTTAGCTAGCTTATCTTGCAAGGCTTCGGCTGTTAAAAAATTCTTTGAAACAAAGTTTCCTAAGCCTCTACCAATGCTATCTTTTTTAGTAGGAATAATAGCCGTATGAGGAATAGGCAGACCCAGCGGCCTACGAAATAGGGCTGTCACCGCAAACCAATCTGCAATAGCCCCCACCATAGCCGCCTCTGCAAAAGCTCTTATAAACTGCAAGTAAACCTCCTGGTTAGGAAATATTTTTTCTAAATATTTTATGGAAAAAAAAAGAAAGACCATGAGCAGGAGTAAGGCTGTAGCCAAACTCTTCATTTGGCGTAGCGCCTCCTTTTGCTTTTGTTCGTATTGAGCAAAAGTATCCAAGCTATGTATTTAGTTTACTTTTTTACTTGGCAAATATACGTATTCTAGAAAAATTATAACATTTTTCATATATTCTATCCTATCCTCTTGCGCCCATACCTGCATTCATAAAAATGCTGTGCTCAATAGAATATAATGCTTAGCTCTTGTTAATTTTTATATGTAACCATTTTTATAAATTACCGTAGTAAAACTATTGCATTTATATGGCAAAATTTTCTAAATCCTACTATTTCATACTTTTTATTTGCTGGTATGGCACTTGTGTTTTTATGAGTGCCCAAAGTAATAATTTAGACTCTATAAAAACAAAATCTAGCATTTGCTTACCTATAGTAGTTTCATTATCATACCTTGAGCAACTTTTAGAAAAAGAAATATCTCGAGACTTATATAGTGAAAAGAATATAGATGTGGGCTACGGCCTTAGGCTAGATTTGAATGTTATAAGAAACGGGAAAATTCAACTAAAAACCCAGCAGCTAGCATTAGAGACTCAAGCCCCTATTAAAATTGCTGCATTGCTACGCTGGGATGCTAAAGAAAAGCTAAAACTAAACTTACAGAAAAATCAAAATTTCGATGCTGAGCTGCTAGTTTCTTTACGCACTACTTTTGAAATTGGAAAAAATTGGCAATTGAAGCCCCAAACTCAGGCGCAGTATAAATGGATTAAAGAGCCTTCTTTTACAGTTTTCGGTATTTCTGTAAATATAGGCAAATTTGTAGATCCTGCCCTTAAAAGGCAACTTTCTGAAGTTACCCAAATGATTGATAAGGAAGTTCAAAAAAATATTGTTCTTCAAAAAGAGCTAGATAACTTACTACAAAAACTAGCTTTACCCATTCCAATACTTGAAAAAAATAATTTTCTATGGCTTGTTGCTAAACCTACTGATATTGGAGTTCGGCAAGTGGAAGATAAAAATAATCTCTACCTCCGTTTCCAAGCTTTCATCCAAATGGATTTAACTACCGTTATCTCAAAAGTACCTCCCCCCCCCTCCGCTCCTGTCAAAATTACACATAATAATACTGCTGCTACTTTTTGCGAACAGTCTTCTTTTTTAATTCCTATTATTGCAGATTATTCTACTCTTACGCAAGTTGCTAAAGAAATACTAGCCCCTCAAAAAATTACAATAAGTAAAAAATACAAAGTTCAAATAAAAGACCTGCAGTTAAACTATAAAAATGAAAAGCTTTGCACCAATATTTGTTTTGACTTAATTAAAAAAGACAAAAAAATATATCCTTCTAAACTTTTA
The DNA here is from genome assembly GCA_025057395.1 of Bacteroidia bacterium. GTDB lineage: Bacteria > Bacteroidota > Bacteroidia > J057 > JANWXU01 > JANWXU01. The sequence goes on from JANWXU010000101.1 coordinate 13,292, forward strand.
CTTAGTTTTAAACCCGTTTTTAATGAGCATACCCAACAATTTTGGGTAGAAAATTTGCAATATCAAATGCATTCTTCGCACTTTCTACTCAAAGTAGGCAATAAGCTTTTTCCTAAAAAAATTTGTCAAAAAATGGATACTGCAATTGAATCTAATGTGGCAAAAGCTATGCAAGAATTTAAATCTAGTCTAAAGAAAGGATTAAAATTTAGCGATAAGGATTTACACCTTGCTATTGACACTCAAGTTTTAAAGTCAGACATTTTGGCTTTTGCTCCTAACGAAGCCAGGCTATCGCTTATTGTCGATGCTCTGGCGCTAATTAAGCTTAAATTAGAATAAAAAATTACATAAAATGAGTAAAGACATATTTTTACTAGCAGCTATAGAACAAGCTCAGAAAAGCTGGGAAGAAGGTGGAATTCCTATAGGTTCAGTTCTAGTATACGAAGGAAAAATTATTGGGAAGGGACATAATAAAAGAGTTCAAAAGGGTAGTGCTATCTTACATGGAGAAATGGATGCAATAGAAAATGCAGGACGCCTAAAAGCAAGCGTTTATAGAAAATGTACCCTTTATACTACTCTTTCTCCCTGTGCTATGTGCGCAGGCGCTATCTTATTATATCGAATTCCCAGGGTAATTATTGGAGAAAATCAAACTTTCATGGGTGAAGAAAAATTACTTCAAGAAAGAGGTGTGCTGGTGGA
>JANWXU010000102.1 GCA_025057395.1 Bacteroidia bacterium
TTAAGCCTTTTATGAGTTTTCTAGACTAAAGGACTTTTACGAGTATGAGTCAAGTCGCTTACAATTTCGCGAATAGATTGCTCCTTGTCTTTGGGGCAAATTAAGAGTACATCTCCCGTATCTACAATAATAAGGTTATCTACGTTTTTTAGTACTACTAGTTTTTCAGAAACACTATTCACTAAGTTAGAGTACGAATCATAATAAATTGCATTTCCTATAGTTGCATTACCATTAGCATCCTTGGCTAGTTCTTCATATAGAGAGGTCCATGTTCCTAGGTCGCTCCATCCAAATTCAGTACAAATAACATACACGTTATTAGCCTTTTCCATTACTCCAAAGTCAATGGAAATGGACTTTAGTTGATTGTAGATGTCTTCTATTTTTGTTTCTTCTAAGTCTGTATCCAAATATTTTTTTATGTTATGAAAAAGTTCATACGTATCTGGTAAATACTTACGAATAGCTTCCAGCATAGTGAAGGCTCCAAAGATGAAAATACCGCTGTTCCATACAAACTCTTTACTATGCAAGAAAGATTGGGCTAGCTCTAGATTGGGTTTTTCTGTGAAGGTTACTACTTTTTGGTAGGGTAGTTTTTTTTTGATCTCCTTGAATTGGATATATCCATAGCCTGTATCGGGGCGAGAGGGAGTAATACCCAAGGTCATAATAACGGGTTCTTGTTCGCAGATATTGAGTGCTAATTGAATATCCTGCTGAAATTTTTCGGTATTTTTTATAAGGTGGTCGGCAGGAGTAACAACAATAAGGGCTTCGGAGTTTTTTTTATATATTTTATGTGTTCCATAAGCTATACATGCGGCGGTATTTCGCATTTTGGGCTCTCCTATTATTTGATGGGGGCCTAGCTCAGGTAATTGTTCGGCTGTGAGTTGTAGGTATTTTTTATTGGTTACAACATAGATATTAGTAGGGGGTATAATCGCTTTTAAACGTTCAAAAGTTTGTTGAATCAAAGTTTTCCCGCTTCCTGTGATATCATGAAACTGTTTAGGGTATGCATTTCGGCTTAATGGCCAAAAGCGACTTCCTATACCGCCTGCCATTATTACCGCGTAATATTTATCACTCATAGTCTATTCTTACCAGGGGTTGCTTTTTTATTCTAAAATTTTTATCGGGCAATTTAGAAAATTTTCTTTTCCCTTTGGTTTACCTATTGAGTAATATTTTTCAGAATACATTTATGGAATGTTTTGTAATTGAAAATTGAATACTAAATCAAATTAAGTATTTTTTTTCTAAGTTAAATAATTCTGTAATAGATTTAATTGGATAGCTTGCACCAAAATATTACTTATCTTAGTACTTTTTTGGGGTTAATTTTAATTTCCTTATGGAAGCAGAGCAACTAAGCGAGTTGATAGCCATAGAGCAGGATAAAAAACAGAAGCTTCATGGTACTATTGGTCATTTAATACAACTATTTACTAAAAAGGACAGCCTCCTAGAAGGGTACCAAAAGTGTTATATCCCTTTTCAGCCTGAATCGTTTCCTAAAAATTCCACTCTAGAGGTAATAGAATCTAAACAGCTGGCCTATACGTTAAGGGAAATTTTATTAGAGGCAAATGCAGTGCTAACTCAAGGAATAGACCTGGTAGTGAGTAAAGAGGAAACTTATGCCAGCGCTGCTGCTAGAACTGAACTTTTTGTTAATAATATTTATTTTGGTAACTTTTCTCTTCTAGCTTTAGAAGCGTTAGAAACTATACTTCATAGACTTAAGGAAGTATATACTGTATTGCCGACTTTAGATGCTACCCAAAGTTGGGAAAAAATAGAGGATGCTCATCAATGGCATTGTGTTGCAGAAAAAAAGTTTAGGACCCAAAAAGTGCCTAAGGTGGTGGTTAAGTACGAAGCTACCCCGGAGCATCCTGCGCAAACCGAAATTATTTATATTGAGGAGATAGTAGGAGAGTACATCACTCATGTTTATTCTGGCAAGATAAAACAAAGCCAGAAGAATCAAATTCTTGAGCGCTTAAGCTTGGTACTAGAGGCAGTTAAAAAAGCTAAGGCTAAAATTGGTGCTATTGCTGCCCAGAAAAAAGAAATTGGACAACAACTATTTGATTTTTTATACCAAGATATTTTTGATTAATTTTGGCAAAGAAAGATACGGATGGTGCCATCGCCTAGGGGGTAGAAATATTTCCTGGGAGGAAAGTCCGGACAGCATAGAGCACCCTGCTTCCTAACAGGAAGGGCTTTTCTTAGGAAAAGCACAGAAAGTACCACAGAAAACATACCGCCTTTTGTAAAAAAGGTAAGGGTGAAAACGTGAGGTAAGAGCTCACGATTATTCTAAGTGATTAGAATAATAGGTAAACCTCAGGGGCTGAGAGGCCAAGTATACCGGCGCTTGTAGGGTGGCTCGCCCGATGCCGGGGGGTAGGCTGATAGAGCCGGTTTGTGAAAATCGGCCCAGATAAATGATGGCAGCTTATAGCTTGTTCTATAAGTACAGAATCCGGCTTATACATCCGTATCTTTCTCCCGTTTTATACTTTCTAAAGTTTTAGAATTTTAATTTCGACTCTTCGGTTTTTTTCTCTTCCTTCTTGGGTTGTATTACTTGCAATAGGGTTAGCACTTCCCCAGCCTTTTACTATTAGCCTTTCGCGATTAATATTTTTAGATGCAAGGTAATTTGCCACTGCTTCTGCTCTATCAAGAGAAAGTTTTTTATTAAAATTTTCGTCTCCCGTATTATCTGTATATCCATTAATTTCGAGCGTCATTGTTTCATTTTTTTGAAGTAAAGAAGCAATTCTATCTAGCTCGACAAAAGACTTAGGCTGTAATTCTGCCTTGCCTATTTCGAAAAATAGACTATTAAGTGGAATAGTTGCGTTTTCCCGAAGAGGAATTAAAAGTAAATTACGCTGTAAGCTAGTAAAATTTTTCAAACCTAGGGTGTTAAAGTTTTCGCTAATTGCAATATAGTTGTCGCCCTGAGCAATAACGGCAAACTCTTTCCCAGCAGGCAATAAGATTGTATATTCACCGCTTAAAGAGTCTGAGGTTGCGGTTCCTACCTCGCGGTTTTCATTAATATCGAAATAGGTAATACGTGCCATTTGGGGGGCCTGTGTGGCAGCATCTAATACCTTTCCCGTAACCATTACTACAGGTAATGGCTTAAGGTGTTCGGGAAGAACTACTTTGTAAATATCTTTTCCTCCTAAGTGCCCATTTCCCGCTGTTGAAACAAAATAAGCATAAGTTGGGTCAGCAGGAAATTTAAAGTGTATTTCATCTGCCTCGGAGTTGATAGGAGCTCCTAAATTTTGGGGGATACTCCAATTTTGCCAGGTGCTATCTAGCCGCTGGGTTCTATAAATATCGTGGTTCCCTAAGCCCCCCGGACGGTTGGAAGAAAAATAAAGAGTAACCCCATCTGCTGCCAGAAAAGGGGTTGTTTCTTCGTAGGGAGTATTAATAATATTTCCTAGGCTCTTAGGGGCTGAAAATTGTTTTTTTTCCGCCTGCCAAAAGCAAACGTACAAATCTTCTTGTTTATTTTCTTCTTCATTATACAAAGAAAGAAGCAAAGTTTTTTTATCCGCACATAAATGGGCAGTTATAGGTAGACCGCTAGGATTTTTATATTTTTCTATTTTAATGAACTGCGGCTCACTCCAAAAATTTCCTTCTTTTTTAACAATTGCTAAGTCACTAGCTCTGGGTTTAGGTTTACTTTTCTTATTAGTTTCTTCGATGGGGTTGTTTTGATATATTAATAGTTGCTTGCCATCGGGGGTAATAGAGAGAACAATATTAGCACCCGGGTCATTGATAGGCTGCCCGATATTTCTTGCTGGCACCCAATTACCGTTAGTATCTAATCTGGAGTAATAAATATCGTGAAATCCGGCTCCATCCGGGCGATTAAGGCTCCAAAAATATAAAACATTTCCCTTGAAAGAAATCACCGGTGCGCTTTCATCATAGGTAGTATTAATTGAGCTTCCTAGATTTTCAGGTACCTGACTTACTAAGGGGGTAGATGAAAGGAAGGTGAGTATAATCCAAAGGCAATTGATAGTTCTTTGAATATATACTGCTTTCAAAGATGAAATTACTTAAGGTACTGATAATAAATAAACATATAGCGAGAGGGGGAATCGAACCCCCGACCTCAGGGTTATGAATCCTGCGCTCTAACCACCTGAGCTATCTCGCCTAGATCTTGATACAAAGATATAAAAATATTTTTTGAAACAATGCAATTATTTTTTCATATTTACTACTACTTGAAATAATTTAGTTGCCCGAAAAATGTTGAGTAGTAGAAGAGAATTTATGCAACAGAGTATAGCAGGCATGTTAAGCGTTAGCATGCTACAAAGCTCTCTTTGGCAGCAGGAGTGGAAGGAGATTTTAGCAAAATATAAAGATAGGAGCCCTCAGGCAGTTGCTGAAGACGAGGATTTTTGGTTTTATGTACAACAAGCCTACATTACCTCTCCTCACATCATCAACTTGAATAATGGAGGCGTTTCTCCCCATCCCCTACCTGTGCACCAGCAGCATGTACAACTACTAGAGCAAGCCAATATCGCTCCCGCTTACCAAATGTGGCAGATTATTGATAAGGGGAGAGAACCTATTCGTCAAAAACTTGCCCAATTAGGAGGCTGCTCCGCAGAAGAAATTGCTATTACGCGAAATACTACTGAGTCTCTAGATTTAGTAATCATGGGGCTGGATTTAAAAGAAGGGGATGAAGTGGTGCTGACCAAGCAAGATTATCCTAATATGATAAATGCTTGGAAAATGCGTGAAAAGCGAGATAAAATAAAATTAAATTGGATTAATCTAGAACTTCCTATAGAAAAAGACGAAATTTTTGTTGATTATTTTACTAATGCCTTTACCCCTAAGACTAAGGTAGTACAGCTCACTCATATGATTAACTGGACAGGGCAAATTATGCCCGTTGCTAAAATTGCTAGGGAGGCTAAAAAAAGAGGAATTAAGGTAATTGTAGACGGGGCTCATACCTTTGCTCAATTCAAATTTAGCATTCCAGAACTAGGAGGCGATTATTTCGGGACTAGTTTGCATAAGTGGCTTTCTGCTCCTTTTGGTACTGGTATGCTATGGGTAAAAAAAGAAAATATTAAAGAGCTTTGGCCCCTTTTCCCTAACCATGAATTCGATTCCGATAATATACGCAAATTTGAAGCCATGGGCACTCGAAATATGTGTGCTGAAATGGCTATAGAAGCCGCTATTGATTTTCATAATGGCATCGGTATAGAAAGAAAAGAAGCGCGGCTACGCTACCTAAAAAATTATTGGGCTGAAAGGGCAAGCCGTATACCTGGCGTAAAGCTTTTTACGTCCCTTAATAAAAATTACTCCTGTGCTCTAGCGCTTTTCTCAATCGAAAATGCCAAGCCGGAAGATATTCAGCAACATCTTTTTTCTAAATATCGCATCTACACAGTAACTATTGAGTGGGAAAACATTAAAGGCATTCGTGTTACTCCACACGTGTATACCAAGCTTTCTGAATTGGACCTACTAGTTATGGGTATTCAAGACTTTGTAAACACTCAGGTGGCTAAAAAATAGCAAACGCTAGCAGTGTATTAACTTGAATTCACGCTCGAAATATGCCCCGGCGCATTAGAGTTGCAATAATTATAATTAAAATAACCCTAGCCATACTGTTTTTTCTGTGTTTGTTGGAAATGCCTTATGGCTTTTATCAGTTGGTACGTTTCTTAGCTTTTGTGGGCTTTGGCTTCATTGCGCTGAAAATATTTGAGCAAGAAGAGAACAGGGAATCATTTATTTATGCTGTTTTAGCCTTACTTTTTCAACCTTTCTTTAAATTGTCATTAGGAAGGACGCTTTGGAATATAGTAGACGTACTAGTAGGTATTGGACTTATTTTTTCTTTGTTTTCAGACTTTAATAATAAAAAGTAAAAAAGTAACTGTAGAACTATTTCAATTATATCCTACTATCTTTAATCTTTAAATCAACTAGTCTAACTTCTTAAAGGGAGCTTCTTTATTTTACGCTTTTTTTTTGGCAATTTTGAATAGTTTTTCTTCCCGAAATGGGTGAAGAAATTTAGGAGTAAACGCTCTCGCAAACTCTGAAAAACGATACATGGATACTAATAAAACCGCAACAGTAATTTTATATCCGCAATATAAAGAACTTAATTACCCTGCATACGAAGCTCAAGTTGCCAAATACTGGAAGGAGCACGGTATTTTTGAACAAAGTCTGCGTCTGCGGCAAAATGCACCTATTTTTAGTTTTTATGAAGGCCCCCCTTCTGCTAATGGAACACCCGGGTTGCATCATGTGCTTTCCCGAACTATAAAAGATATATTTTGCCGCTATAAAACTATGTGTGGCTATTATGTGCCGCGCAAGGCTGGATGGGATACACACGGTTTACCGGTGGAGTTACAGGTGGAAAAAGCATTAGGCATTACTAAAGCTGATATTGGTACTAAAATCAGTATTGAAGAATACAATGAGGCATGCCGTAAAGACGTAATGAAATATAAAGACCAGTGGGATGAGCTCACTGAGCTTATGGGCTACTGGCTAGATTTGCAAAATCCTTATATTACTTTTGATAATAATTACATCGAGTCTGTGTGGTTTTTACTTAAAAAGCTGTATGATAAAGGATACCTTTACAAGGGCTACACCATACAGCCTTACTCTCCAGGCGCCGGCACAGGCCTTAGCTCGCATGAACTTAATTTGCCTGGTTGCTATCGCCTTGTAAAAGATATTTCTTGTGTAGCTCAATTTAAAAGAGTGGATGCTGAAGAATATTTCCTTGCCTGGACCACCACTCCATGGACTCTTCCCTCGAATGCCGCGCTTGCCGTGGATGAAAAAATTATCTATGCCAAAGTAAAAACTTTTAACCGATATACTCACCAGCCCATTACTGTAATTTTAGCCAAAGATAGAATTCCCGCTTATTTTGACCCAGAAGGGCAAAATATGCCTTTAGAAGAATACCAACCTGGTTCTAAAATTATTCCCTGGCAAATTTTAGAAGAAGTAAGCGGCAAGGAGCTTGTAGGTTTAAAGTACAGGCAACTTTTGCCCTATGTACAACCCGAAGCCGAAGCTTTTCGAGTTATTAGTGGGGATTTTGTTTCTACAGAAGAAGGAACAGGTATTGTTCACATTGCTCCTACTTTTGGTGCAGATGACTATCGGGTGGCATTACAAAATAATATTCCTGCCATTACGGTAAAGGACGCTGAGGGTAAGCCTATGCCACTAGTAGATAGAGAAGGAAAATTCGTAGCTCAAGTGACAGACTTTGCACACCGCTATGTGAAGAATTATACTAATGATCCTAATTTTAGACCCGTAGATGAAGATATTGTAGCTAAACTTAAGCAGGAGAATAAAGCTTTTCGTATAGAGAAGTATGAGCATAATTATCCTCATTGCTGGCGTACCGATAAGCCTATTTTGTATTATCCACTAGATAGTTGGTTTATAAAAACTTCAGCTGTACGAGAACGTTTAGTAGAGCTTAATAAAAAGATCAATTGGAAGCCCGAGGCTACGGGGACTAAGCGGTTTGGTAACTGGCTGGAAAACTTAGTGGATTGGAACTTATCGCGCTCGCGATATTGGGGAATTCCTTTGCCCATATGGCGGAGTAGTAAAGAAGAAAAATGCATAGGAAGTATTGCCGAGCTAAAGGCAGAAATAGCAAGAGCTATTGAGCTGGGCTTAATGAATGAGGATCCTTTAGCACAAAAATTTGATTTGCACCGCCCATATGTGGATAATATTATTTTAGCTGACAGTACAGGCGAGCCTATGTACCGCGAACCAGATTTAATAGACGTATGGTTTGATTCAGGCGCAATGCCCTTTGCTCAATGGCACTACCCCTTTGAAAATCAAGAGCTTTTTCATAAACACTTTCCAGCTGATTTTATTGCCGAAGGGGTGGATCAGACTCGCGGTTGGTTTTTTACCCTACATGTAATTGCTGTGCTTACGGAAGATAATATTGCGTACAAAAATGTAATTGCTAATGGACTTTTGCTAGATAAAGACGGACAAAAAATGTCCAAACGTCTAGGGAACGTAATAGATCCCTTTGAAACACTCCGCACTTATGGCGCCGACTGTACAAGGTGGTATATGATAGAAAATGCTCCCCCTTGGGAAAACTTGCGTTTCAACTTGCAGAATCTTATTGAAACCCAAAAAAAATTTTTTGGTACCCTCTTTAATACTTACAATTTTTTTGCCCTTTATGCCTCTATTGACCATTTTATTCCAAATGATTATAAAAAAATACCTGTTTCTGAGCGTCCCGAAATAGACCGCTGGATAATTGCTCTTTTACAGACGCTAATTGAAGAAGTTAAAAGTGCCTATGACGATTATGATGCTACGAGGGCTGCAAGAGCAATTCAATATTTTACAGTAGAGGAATTATCTAATTGGTATGTACGTCAATGTCGTCGGCGTTTTTGGAAGGGAGAAATGACAGAGGATAAACTTTCGGCTTATCAGACCCTAATAGAATGCCTTACGGTAGTGCTACAGTTGATGGCGCCGATAGCTCCATTTCTTTCTGATTTTTTGTATCGTGCAATAACGGGGGATGTTTCTGTGCACCTTACTGATTTTCCTCAAAGTAGCCCTGAATGGATAGATAGAGCGCTATTGAACAAAATGCGTCTAGCCCAGCAAATTTGTTCTTTGGTTCATAGTATTCGTAAGAGAGTAAAAATAAAAAGTCGGCAACCTTTGCAAAAAATTCTTTTGCCAATTGAAAGCTCGGAGCAGCAAGCGGATATACTAGCTATGGCTAATGTAATTAAAAATGAAATCAACGTAAAAGAAATTGAATTTGTACAAGGAGAGGTGATTGTTAAAAAAATCAAGCCTAATTATAAGGAATTAGGACCGCGCCTAGGTAGCAAGATGAAGATGGTAGCTACTCAAATTGAGCAACTTTCTCAAGAAGAGATTCGTATATTCGAGAAAAAAGGTAAACATATCTTGAAAGTTGGGGAAGGCGAAGAGTTTACTTTAAATCTAGAGGATGTAGAAATTACGAGCATGGATATACCAGGTTGGGCAGTGGCTTCGGATAAGGGGCTAACAGTAGCTTTGGATATTACTCTTACTCAGGAATTAAGAGAAGAAGGACTGGCTAGAGATTTAGTAAACCGTATCCAAAACTTACGAAAAGAATTGGGGTTTGAGGTAACTGATCACATTCATGTAAAAATTAAGGAACTAAAAGCATGGGATAAAGCATTTCTGAATAACAAGGCATATATTTGTAATGAAATTTTAGCAGACTCGTTTGAAATTGTAGCTGCTATAGAGGACGTAAACTCCAAAGAAATTGAAATTGATGGTAATACTTCCAGAATTCAAATTACTAAAGCAGGATGAGCAATGAGCGAAGAAAAAACCTTTTATACCAAAGCTGAATTAGAAGAATTCAAGCAAATTATTCTTAAAAAGTTGAGTGAGGCAAGAGCAGAGTATAAAAGCCTGCAGGAAAGCCTACGTAACGTGGCAGAAACATCTGCTGATGCCTTTAACATGACAGAGGTAGGCAGTGAGATTTTTGAAAAGGAAAATACTGAAATGATGCTTGCTCGGACTGCTAAGTTTATAGACGCTTTAGAAAGAGCCCTTATTCGCATTGAAAATGGTACTTATGGACGTTGCAAAGTAACGGGTAAATTAATCCCCAAGGAACGTTTACGCGTAGTTCCTCACACTGAAACAAGCATTGAGGCAAAATTAAACCAGCAGAAGTAACTATTTTTTGTTGTCTACCACCCTTCTTTGTTTTTTTATGAGTATAGACCCGAGCTCAAAAATTCCTGAGCTTCAAAATAAAAAGGGTCTATGCTACTATTTTTATCTCCTTAGATTTCCACTCTAAGTACTTTAATCTTTAATAATAATGTTGAATACTCTAAAGCCTGTATATAAGTACTATGCTGTAAGTTTGTTGGTGGTTTTTTTAGATCAAATAACAAAAATTGCTGTAAAGCTGAATATGAATGTAGGAGATGAAATTCCTATAGTAGGTAATTTTTTTAAAATTCATTTTATTGAAAATCCTGGTGCTGCCTTTGGGGTGACGATAGATAAATTTTTTGATGGATTAAGTCCTGAATTTGCCAAACTTATACTTAGCCTTTTTTCTCTTTTGGCCGTAGGCGGAATTGTATATTTCTTACACCAGGTAGTTCATCGTAAAAATAATTTACCTCTGTGGATATCGCTTATTTTAGGAGGGGCAATTGGAAATATTATAGACCGCGTTTTTTACGGTATTTGGTTTGCCGAGATTAATGAATATGAGGGCGGATTCCTTTATGGAAGAGTAGTGGATATGTTTTATATAGACATATGGCAAGGAACTTTGCCAGAGAGTATTCCGCTAGTGGGTGGCACATATTTATTTCTCTGGCCTATATTCAATATAGCTGATGCTGCTATTTCAGTGGGCATTGTATTTATTCTGATTTTTCAAAAGCAGTATTTTCAAAATCTGGAACTTCTTCAACAAGAAAAATCAGCTTCTCTTGATTCTTCTAAAAGCCTAAAAATTCCCCAAGAAAATCCTAACTCCTAGTATATTTCCTTGTATTTACTCCCTTTTAACCTGCTATAAAAAACAGACCCTAACAATATTTTAGGGTAGGTAAAATTATACCCTTCTACCTCATTATAATTAATTCGATGGCGTATTCTTTCATGAAATTTTCAACTTCCTTAGCTAAGTTTTGTTTCCCGATGAGTTCGAACTTTTTCTAATTTTTACTTATTTTACGATACGGTACGTACGCAATTTTTTCCCCGAATCTATGATTCATGAATTAGGCATAAAAAAAATAAAACAGCTTTTTGCTACTTGCTTTTTTCTTTCTCTGTTCTTGTTACTTCAGGTTCATAGTTGGGGCCAGAAGGGCACATCCTGTAGCCAAGCCTATACTTTTCGTGAAATTCAACCCTCTTTGAAGTATGGTCTGGAAATATTGCTACATCCCCGCTATCTTCACCCTAGTCCTTACCCCATCTGGATTAAATTACCAACGGTATCGGAATATAATTATAATAAACTACAATTGCATTACTCTTTTTATCAATCCAATTTATTTCATTATTCAATTTATAGTGGTGAAAATTGCGATAATTTAAAATTACTTAGTACTGGTTCGGCTTACGCTCAGGATTCTATACTGGAAATAGATATTTTGCCACAGCAGGAACAATATTTTATAGTTTTAAGCCTAGATGCTATTTCTTTACCGAATGCGTTGTCAATAGAGTGCTTTTATGAACCCAGGGTAATAACAAAAACAAAAAATTCGATTTTTTCATTTTCTACTAATTGCCTTAATGCTACTTGTTTGAGTGGTTCGCCTCAGACTAATCAAAATATTAGCTGTTCGGTTCCGCAGTGTGGATGGCAAGCGCCCGGTGGTTGCTGGACAACTAACGAAGGGCTACTTTTCTATAAATTTACTGTTTTTGATAATACAGGACCTATTTCCTTATCTTTTCTAAATGCAACTTGTGCTTCAGCAAGTGGTTTTTTACAAGCTGCACTATACAGTAGTTGCCAAGGAAATGGTAGTGGTACTCTCTTAAACGGCCCTATATGCGGCAAGCTTAATGACCAAATTTTGAATACTACTCTTCCCGCAGGTACTTATATTCTTGCAGTGGATGGTAGTGATGGTACATATTGTGATTGGCGGTTCACAGGAAGCTTGCTTAACCCATTAAAAGTAAGCGGACCCACTTCTGTTCAATGTGGAAGCCCCATTGCTTTTACTAGCTCTGGAGGAGTTCCAGGAATGGTTTATGAATGGGAAGGCCCTAATTTTCCGCCAAGTGAAAAGAACAAACAAAATCCTGTTATTCCAGCTTCTAATTTATCTAACACAGGAACATATACTCTTACGGTAACTGTAAATGGTTGTACTTATAGGGCTACGCACTATGTGGAAGTACTAGATAATTTACCACCGCCTACACTTACCAGTAACAGCCCAGTTCCTTGTGGCAATACACTTAACCTTACTCTTACACACTCCACTCCTCCACCCCCAGGTACTACTTATTCTTGGACAGGCCCCGCTAACTGGACTTCCACACTGCAAAACCCTACTCGTCAAGGAGGTATCAATATACCGGGAGTCTACTCTGTTACGGTAACTTATCCTAGTGGTTGCACTACCAAAGCTGCTATTTCAGTGAGCAATGCTCCCCCTACTAACCTTCAGGCAACGCTTACTTATAATGCTCCTCTACAATGCGGTACTCAATTATGTATTACTGCTACTCCTATCGGAGGAACTTTCCCCCCAGGAACTACTTTCGCATGGACAGGACCTTCGGGTGAAGTACCTCCTAAAAGTGGAAATACTTGGAATCAAACAACTAATGTTCCTACTGTTTGCCGTAACCCTGGTGTTTATGGTTCTTATTTTGTGAATATTACCTTACCCAATGGTTGCACTATAAGCGGCGGCCCCATCGACGTGACCGACCCTGCACCAGGGCAGGCAAATATAGATGTAAGTAGCAAAATACAATGTGGACGTCCTCTATGCCTTAAAGCGACTAATTTAGAGCCAGGGGCTACTAATTTTCGATGGTATGGGCCAATGCCACATCCTGCCCCGCCTGATGATTATTGGGAGAGTAGCCAGACTGCTCCATGTCGTAATCCTGCTGTACCAGGAATGTACTATTTTGTTTATAAAGTAGGTAACTGTCCTAAAATGGTAGCCTTTTATCTACCTGATGAAAAGCCTAATATTCAGATTAGTGCTTCGCCTGTTTTGTGTGGGCAAACTCTAACACTTACGGCTTCTGGAGTAGCTAATGCTACCTATACCTGGCAAGGTCCTACGGGAAGCTCCCTTAATAATCCTCCTGCTGTAGGTGCCACCGTAACAGATAATACTCCTAAAACAGGTTACTATTTTGCGATTGCTAACGTACAAGAGGGGGGCAATACTTATACCTGTAAAGATTCTGTTTTGGTAACCACAGACTATATTCCGCCTCCTATAGTCAACATACAGGGAAATAAATGCGGGCAAACTTTGCAGCTTTCTGCCTATAGTAATCCGCCTGTAAATTATACTAGTTATCAGTGGAGCTGTTTCTCTAATAATATTAATAGTACCAATCCAGTGGTTTCTATTCCTCTTGTGGATCTATCCTACACAGGTGCTTGTACCGTAAGGGTAACAATGCCAGGTTGCACGACCTTTACTCCCTTCTTTTTGAATATCCAGCCTATGGATCCCCCTAAACTTGATCCCTTTAATTATGTATGCGTGGGCGAGACTTTGATGCTTAAAGCTAAGCCTGTTCCGGGTGCTAAATTTAAATGGGAATATCTGAATGGCAATTGGAGTATAGATTCGATTGTTGCTTATCGCCCTAATATGACTCCGCAGTTAAAGGGTGACTATAAAGTAACAATGACTCTTGGAAATTGTGTTTCAGATACTACCATTTTTGTAGATGTTCGCCCCACGCCCGATCCCCCTACTATACTTTTAAGTAATGCTCCAATTTGCGAAGGAGATGAGTTGCGACTTTATACCAACAAAAAAGACGGAGCATCAGCTTATCATTGGCGAGGACCTAATAACTGGGCAGTTTCTACGTCTGATACTTTTGCTACCCGTCCTAATGCACAAATTGCTTATGGCGGAATGTACAGCGTTTCTGTAACAGTGTTAGGGTGTACTTCTAAACCCACTTCGGGTACAATACAAGTTTTCCCTCTGCCAGGTCCTCCTACTGCAGTTGCTAATGCCATATGTGGACCAGGCTCTCCTGTGTTCACTGCCCAAATGGGTAATCCAGCGGGTACGAGTATCCGTTTATATACTAGTCAATCGGCTACTACTCCTGAAGTCGTTGCAAATAGTAGCCCTT
>JANWXU010000103.1 GCA_025057395.1 Bacteroidia bacterium
GTTAATTATTTTTTGGGTCCAATCTTTTGAAAATTATTTAGAACTAAGTAGCTAACTTTAATTTTCACTTTGTTAACCTAAAAGCTATTTGCCAAAACATAAGGTTATGAAATTAATATTTACGCTTCTTGCTTTTTTTATAAGCTTGCAACTTGCGTTTTCGCAAATGTTACCCGAGGGCCCCATGCGAGTAAGTGTTCGACTCAAAAAAGCTTACGCCGACGCTAGTAGTTCTTTTATTAATTTGGATCCCTACGAGCTTATTTGGCGTTTGCGTCTAATAGAGCCGCAAGGTACGGGCATTAATGAACATATCTGTTTATCTAAGAATGTACCTGAGGTTCCGAATTTTTCAGATGATGTTGATATTTTATTATTAGAACAATTCTACAATAATGGGCCCGCTTATTTGCTTTTAGAAAGTACCTCTTGGGAAGAAGATTGCGGTGAGCGCTGTGAATTTGATAATACAGGCTTTCCCTGTAGTATTTTTACAGATGATGATTTTTGCCAACACTCCAATTTCCGTTTTGATTTTCGTAGCTTAGGCCCCCCTTGTCAGTGGGTAGAAAACTGGATAAGTTTTAATTGTCCACAAAGTGGTTTTGAACGAAGAAACTTATTAGCTTCTTATTATACTCCTCCTTTGCCCCGCAGCATACAATTTTTTTTCAATAATGCAGAGGTGAAATCTATTTGCAGTGGGCAGCAGCTTCAAATTCGAGCAAGTCAGGTATTTTTGAATTGGCCTCTAAGTTATCGCTGGCAAATCCGCAAGCGTAGCTGGGATGGGTTGCGTTGGCGTAACTGGTCCGATTGGGAAACATTAGCTAATACTACTACTTCTTTCCTAGATTATTTGCCAGAACTAGGTGAAGCACAGCGGATGGAAATTCAAATACGAGTACAAACGCACGCTGGCTGCCCAAGTGAAGGATTTACAGAGTCTATAATTTTACCTGTTTATGCTGCACCCGAAACGCCTACCATAAGCAGTAGTATTAGCATCTGTGGCAATAATAGGGCTATATTTCAACCCCAGAGTTCTAATGCACAAGAAGTCATACTCTATAACACCCAGGGTGTTGCCCTAGATAGTACACGAAATCAACCATTCTTTTTGACAGTCTGGCAAACACGTCCAGAAGTCACCTATTGGATTTCCGCTAGGAACGGTAATTGTGAAAGTAGAAAAGTAGATGTGGTAGCTACCCTACGTCCATTGCCTCCAGAACCCATTGCTAACGATGCCTACCGATGTGGACCAGGTAGCGTCACTTTTACAGTAAGTAATGCAATAAATCTCAAGTTGAATTTATACGCTAGTTACAATGCTTCTTCGCCTTTAGTCTCGAGCATGGGACCTTTTATTAACTCACCCTCTATTTCTACTAATACTGTTTTCTTCTTAGAAACAGAAAATATCTTTGGATGTAAAAGTGATGCACGTATGCCAGCTATGGCGTTATTAGCCCCACCTCCTAATTTTGAATTGAATGCTAGGGATGTAGAACGTTGTGGACCAGGGGTAGTAACTTTTACAGTAAGTGCAAGTGGTAGCGTTCGACTATTCTCAGAACTTACAGGCGGAAATGCTATTGCGCAAGCTAATACTCCCCCTTATTTACTCACTACTCCATTCATTTCTACCACAACTACTTTTTATATAGAAACGGGTCAGGGAGATTGCATTAGTTTTCGGCGTCCTGTAGTAGCCAAAATAGCAGCAGGTACATTTTTTGATGCGGGTCAAGACCAAACTATTACCTGCGGCAGCAGTGTTGTTTTGAATGCTACTGCAGGAGGTACTAATTACCGATGGCTACCTGTTACAGGACTTAATAACCCTACGGGTGCTTCTACGGTAGCCAATCCTGTACAAACTACCACCTATACTGTAAGTGCCATTTTAGATGGATGTGAAGTGAGCGATACTGTGCGAGTTATAGTAGAACCTGCGCCTATTAATATTACAGCTTCTGCTCAAAATATCTGTAGCGGGGGCAGCACCCAATTGAGTGCTTCTATGCCAGGAAATGCTACTTTTATATGGAGCCCTCCTACAGGTTTAAGCAGTACTACTGGCAACTCAGTAATTGCTACTCCTACTTCTACAATTACTTACACAGTAAGTGTACTACGAGGAAGTTGTCGCAATAGTGGAACCATAACAATATCTGTACGACCTCCGCTTTCTCTTTCTACAATAGTGGCAGGAAACGAAGTTACATTAATAGGTAGCGGAGGCATAGAGCCTTACTTTTATTCACTAGGCGGCCCTTTTCAACAAAGTCCTATATTTAGAAACGTGGCCCCAGGCACTTATACTGCCACCGTACGTGATTTATACGGGTGCTTAGCAAACGAAGTAGTAAATATTCGAAATTGTCCTGCGCCTATGAATTTACAGGTAAATAATGAAGGAATAGTAAGCTGGAATGCTGTAGCGGGCGTCGAGGGATATGAAATACAGGTTAAGGATAATAATAATTGGAGCTCCCCTATATTCGTTACTACTACTACTTACTTATTAAGAGGATATAGCGGTTTAATAGAAGTTAGAGTAAGAAGTCGATGTAGTAGTAATTTATTTTCTGAACACGCAAGTACATTATGGCAAGTTCCTGAGGAGTGCCCTAGTGTAGCTCAAATTACTATCACAAATATTACTAATAATAGTGCGGCTATAAGTTATACTCCAGTAACAGGTGCAGTAGCCTACCGTGTAGAATATCGTCAACCCCCTGCTAATTGGATTTTGGTAACTACTACTAGTGCTACTACTGTTACTCTAACAGGCCTTTCTCCTTACACGGAATATCAGGTTCGAGTTGCTACTTTATGTTCAGGAGGAAATGTTTCGCCAGCAGATAAATTTTCTACTTTTAGAACACTGCTCAATTGTAATGCTCCCCTTGCCCTTACAGCAACAGACGTAACTCCTACCCAAGCCCGCTTAACATGGATAGAAACCCCTAATGCTATAGGGTATATGCTTACTTACCAGTGTGGAAATAATCCTCCGGTAGCTCTTCGAGTGAATCCACCTTATATCCTAGCAGGACTTACCCCTGGAAGTATATGCACTTTACGAGTTCGTTCCATTTGTGATCCTAACTTACCCTTACCTGATGGGTTATCTCCATGGAGTGAAAGTATAACCTTAAGAGTACCAGCAGCTCGCTCTAGTATAGAGCAAAAGAATTTTAGTATTTACCCTAATCCGGCTTTACAAGGGAAATTTAATATTACTATCTTTGTAGAAAAGGAAGAAAAATTACGCTTTGAAATATGGAATATAGCGGGTAATCTTTTATGGCAAAATGAACAAAGCCTTGAAGAAGGACTTCATGTATTGCCTTTTCATCTGAACCTAGCAAGTGGCCTATATCTTATCAAAGTAATTAAATCAGATGATATTTACACAGCACGACTAAAGATAGAGTAGGCAAATATTTTAAAGTATAGTAAAAAAGCCTTACGCTTAAAAATAGCGCAAGGCTTTTTGCTTTTGATTCTTTTTACAAAAGGTAAAACTATTTTTGGTGTATATTGTGACCGGCCCTAAAACTTTATAAACTCTAAAACTTTGCTTGTATAGCTACAATTTCCATTTTTTGTTCTTTATTAAATTTGGGCTATATTATAGGCTATGAGTAACGAGAATACCCCAACTATAAAAAACTTACTAATTGTAGAATCACCCACTAAGGCAAAGACTATTGGAAAATTTTTGGGTAAGGATTTCAGTGTAGCTGCCTCTATGGGGCATATAAGGGATTTACCTAAAAACGGAAAGGCGGTGGATATTGAAAATGGTTTTATTCCTCAGTATGTAGTACCCCCTGAAAAAACGAAAGTGGTTGCAGAATTAAAAAAACTAGCCCAGCAAGCAGAAAAAGTTTGGCTAGCTACCGATGAGGATCGGGAGGGTGAGGCAATCTCTTGGCATCTTACGCAAGTTTTAGGTCTAGATCCAGAAACTACTAACCGCATTGTTTTTCACGAAATCACGCAAGCGGCTATTCAAAAAGCTATTGCCCAACCTCGTAAGTTGGATATGGACTTGGTAGAAGCTCAACAAGCTCGCCGTGTACTAGACCGTTTAGTAGGTTTTGAAATTTCCCCCCTTCTTTGGAAAAAAGTTAAAGCGGGACTTTCAGCAGGTAGAGTACAATCAGTGGCCGTTCGTCTAATTGTAGAAAGAGAACGGGAAATCATGAATTTCAAAAGTACCTATCAATTTAAGGTACAAGCCGAATTATTTACAGAAAATAATATTCCTCTCAAAGCTGAATTAAAAGAAAAATTTAACGAATCAAGTGAAGCCCTTACTTTTCTAAATCATTGCATAGGAGCTACTTACAAAGTGGTAAATTTAGAAGTAAAGCCTGGTAAGAGAACCCCCCCTGCTCCTTTTACTACTTCTACCTTGCAACAGGAAGCAGCTCGCAAACTAGGCTACTCGGTAGCACAAACTATGCGTCTTGCCCAGTCCCTGTATGAAAACGGGCATATCACTTATATGCGTACTGATTCAGTTACTCTTTCTGAACAGGCGCTTGATGCCATTGCCCAAACTATTAAAACAAACTTTGGTGCACATTACTATCAACATAGGATATATAAAACCAAAGTTGCCAACGCCCAAGAAGCTCATGAAGCAATTCGTCCTACTGATTTTTCACAAATTCAAATTCCAGGCTTAGATTCAGCCGAACAAAAACTATATGAGCTTATCTGGAAAAGAACAGTAGCCTCCCAAATGGCAGATGCCCAAATAGAAAAAACAATTGCAACTATTGCTATCTTACCAACCAATCAAGAAATTACTTTACCGCAGCTTGTTGCAAGCGGAGAGGTAATTAAGTTCGATGGATTTTTAAAGTTATACATAGAAAGCAAAGATGAAGACGAAGAAGATGCAGATTCTCAAGCACTTCCTCCTCTATTGATAAACCAAATTTTGTACTTAAAAAAAATGACTGCTACCCAGCGTTTTACCAAGCATCCGCCTCGATATACAGAAGCTACTCTAGTAAAAAAATTAGAAGAACTCGGAATTGGCAGACCTTCTACTTATGCGCCTACTATTTCTACCATCCAGAAAAGGCAGTATGTAGTGAAGGAATCTCGAGAGGGGGTGAAAAGAGCTTATCAAGTACTTACTTTAGAAAGAGATAAGATCACTCAAGAAGAAAAGTACGAAACTACAGGCACTGAAAAAAACAAACTCTTCCCTACAGACTTGGGAATGCTAGTTACTGACTTCCTTAAGCTTTACTTTGCCGATATTGTAGACTATTCTTTTACAGCAAAAGTAGAAGAAGAATTTGATGAAATTTCGCACGGTAGGCTAAAGTGGAATCAAATGTTAAAAAATTTTTACCCCCCTTTTCATCAAAAAGTCGAAGAAACGGAGCAGAATGCAGAAAGAGTAGCAGGAGAACGCATACTTGGAGCAGACCCTAAAACAGGAAAACCTGTTATAGCTCGCCTAGGAAAATATGGGCCTTTGGTACAAATTGGAGATTCAGAAGATCAAGATAAGAAATTTGCTAGTCTTTTGCCAGGACAGCACTTAGAGACTATCACACTGGAAGAAGCCCTAGCACTTTTTGAATTACCTAGAAAATTAGGAACTTTTGAAGACCAAGAAATAGTAGCTAGTATAGGAAGATTTGGACCTTACATCCGGCACGGAGATAAATTTATTTCTTTGGGAAAAGAACTGAGCCCTTACACTATTACCCAAGAGCAAGCAATAGAAGTAATTTTAGCTAAGCGAAAGGCAGATGCGGAAAAAGTAATTCGAGTTTTTGAAGGAACCCCCTTTTCATTAATGAAGGGACGTTGGGGAGCTTACCTTTCAGCAGAAGGCAATACTATTGCTTTACCCAAGGCGATGAAGCAAAATCCTGAAACTATTACAGTAGAAGATTGTCAAAAACTTTATGAAGAATATTTAGCTAGCCCTAAATCCAAACGGAAAGCAAAAACTGTAAACAAAAAAGAAGAAATTTCGCAATCCCCCTCTGCCGATAATTCCAGTTCTGGGGAAGCAAAAGTAAAAAAAACAAAAACTAAAAAAGCAACTAATAATTCAAGCACAGAAAATCAGGAAAAAAAGAAAGCTAAGAATGCTAAAAAGTAACAATACATGAAGACAACAGAAATAGTTAATAGTAGCTAAAAGCTACGACATTACATATATTATATAGAATTGTAAAAAGTGAATTTAATAGCAAACGTTTTGCATAATTTTTTGTATGATTGGTGCAAAGGGTGGAGTGGGAGTGTGCCTCCTACGAGATACCAGATTTTTTCTAGGTATAGTATAATTCATTTGTTTGCGGGCGTACTGCTAGTGCAATGTGTGCCCTATAGCCAAGAAGAAAAAATAAAGCAGCAAGCCGCTACTTCTTCTGATCCTGAAGTAATTACTTCTCCAAGAGCAGAATCTTACACAATTTCTCCCTCTAAGGAAAGGGAAGATATTTCAAAAATAAACGAAAAAAGTACAAGTAAAATTTCTGCAGCAACTCTAAACCCTTACTCTCCCAAGGTCATTTACACGGCTAATTTAAAGCTTCAAGTAGAAGACTTGAAAAAAATTGAAAATCTTATATCTGCCTTACTTAAGCAACAACAAGGCTATATTTCTCAGCAACGGTATGAACAGCCCACGGGGAGAAAGTCTTTATTCTACATTTTAAGAGTTAATGCTGCAGCTTTTGACTCGGTAATACAAAAACTTTGTAGTTGGGCAACCTTTATCCAACACAAAAGCTTAGAAGGAAACGACGTTTCGCGGGAATATTACGACATAGAAACGCGACTAGCATCGAAAAAGTCTGCTTTAGAGCAGTATAAAACCATTCTTCAGAGGGCTAATACAGTAAAAGAAATTTTAGAAGTAGAAGATCGCCTCCGCGTTATTCAAGAAGAAATAGAAGCCTTGCAAGGACAAATTCGTTTTTATGAACATTCTATAGTATATGCAACTATTTATGTGGAATTTTACAAATTAGAAGCTAGTAGTGGGTTACCCGAGAATAGCTTTATTTATAGAATAGGAAAAGCTTTTCTTAAGGGTTGGGAATTATTAGGAGATGTAATTATAGGCATTTTGCATATTTGGCCCCTAGGAATAATAGCCATTTTCCTCTACTTTTTAGTGCGTAAAAAATTATCGGCAAAAAAGAAATAAAATAGCCACAAAAGCAAGTATATCAATTAAAATAAAGTTTAATTGCACTAAATAAAATAAAGTATAATTTTGCATAAATTTATCAACACTTTGTAAAGTATTATCAAGATAACTAAGTTTTATGATGAGATACCCACTTTATGTACTAGTAATATATTTATTTTTTGTAGTATCATTTTTAGGAATTGGGTGTAAAAGCTTTAAGGGAGCAAGCGTAAGTGTTACACCCAACCCTTTAGAGGTGCATGCCGATTCAGTTAAATTTACAGCCAAGGTAGATATTCCCCCCAAGTCTGGTTTTCGGAAAAAAGGAGTATATACTGGTAAACTATTAATTCGCCAAAGTGGATTGACCTATGATATTTCCACAGTTACTGTTTCCCATGCTCAGTATCCGGATATAAAAAAGAGTGGGGCTAGCATTACGCATAAGGTAAATGTTGCCTTCAAAGAAGAATGGGATAGAGGCAAATTAATTGCTCAGCCTACCTACCAAAGAAAGAAAAAAAATACGCCCTTACCTGAATTAGAATTAGCTTCTTGCTGTATTACCACTCCTAGATTAGTTTGTGAGCGCGATTTCCGCGAAAATAGAACTCCAGAGGAGGCTAATTTGATTGTTAGTACTTGGAATCCTTATACCCCAGCGCCACCCACTGACATTAACGCAAAATTTCAATTTCCTAAAGACGTATATAAAATTCAGCCTACAGAGTACGAGAAAGCAGAAATTCGAAATATTGTAAACTTACTTAATAGTAAAAAAAGTACTAAAAAAATAACTCTAGCAGGTTTTGCCTCGCCAGAAGGCCCATTTCCTCGCAATCAAAAGCTTGCTATTAATCGACTTAAAGAAGTACAAAAATGGTTAATCGAGCAGCTTAAGCAAAATGGCTACAAGGCATATCTAGATTCTAGTTTTTTTGAGTTATCTACTACTTCTGAAGATTGGCAGGGCTTTAAAACTAATTTAGAGCAAATGAATTATGATAAGGCTACTTATGATGAAATCATTCGAATTGCTTCAGAAGCATGGAATGAGGATTTAAAAGAACGTAAAATTATGGCTATTGTAGGAGGAGCAGATAAAGTAGAAAGAATTTTAGCTCCCCTAAGAAGAACTACTATACGTATCCAGGGCGATTCTCCCGATCCTAGCAAGGAGGAAATACAAAAAGTTTTAAGTGATTTTCTAAATGGAAGAAAATCAACAGCCGATTTGCAAGCTTTTTTCAAAAGCCCTGAACAAATGGCAGAAGGAATCCGTCTATTTCCGAGTAACAGTGATAAGAAAAAGTTATTTGCTGAATATATTAAATTATATCCAGACGACTGGCGAGGACACAATAACTATGGCATTTATACCATGCTAGAGGGCGATTTAGATGGTGGATTAAATAGCCTACGCGTTGCTAATGCTAAAAAGCCTCAGGAGGCAATTGTGTTAAACAATATTGGAATAGGGCTTATGGCAATGAAAAATTATACAGAAGCTTTACAATACTTCGAGCAGTCTTATGCCATCCAACAAACCCCCCAAGCCGCCTATGCCCTAGGTTTACTCATGATAAAAAAAGCAAAATATGCTAAAGCTGTAGAGAATTTACAATATGCTATTGGTGCCTCTGGTGAGAAAATGGGACTTGCACCCAAGTCGTTAGGATGTGCTCAGCATAATTTAGGCCTAGCTCAACTTCTATTAAATGAAGCTGCAGAGGCTAAAAAAGCGCTCGAAGCCTCTATTGATAAAGTAAATGACTACGCTCTTAGCTATTATTTACTAGCTATCTTAGGTGCCAGAAATGGAGATGAAACTCTTCTAACTACTAACCTACAAAAGGCAGTGCAAATAGATAAAAGATTAGGAGAAAAGGCTGTAACAGACCTAGAATTTCGAAAATTTCATAATACAGACGCTTTTAAGCGGGCAGTCGCACTATAGAAGCTGTATTTCATTCATTGGATACCTGCTAAAACTAATAAAATAGAGACACTTCTCTAGAAGAGTCTCTATTTTATGTTAAAAAATGCAACATTTACATGTTGTTTGTTTGGAAAATCCTTATCCTCCTAATTATGGGGGAGCTATTGAACAGCATTATAAGATACAAGCCTTTTTGAAGGCCCAAGTGCCTATTGTATTGCATATTTTATACTCCCCACAAAGGCCTCCTGCTCCGCAAGTATACATGAAAGCCCAAAATGTATATTTCTATCCTCGCAATAAAAGTCTGAGAGCCTTACTCGGCAAGCAACCTTTTATGGTGAGAAGCCGAAAAAATTCGCTACTAATAAAACAATTAATGCAGGATACAGAACCTATTCTCTTGGAAGGAATTCATACCTCAGCAATACTAAATGAGATCAAAAATATCCACCCTGAACGGAAAATATTTCTGCGCCTACACAACCATGAAGCTTTGTATTATCAAGAATTAGCAAAAAATGAAACTCATATTTTGAAGAAATTTTACTATTTCTTAGAAGCCATTAAATTACAATTTTATGAGCCTTACGTTCTCCAAAAAGTAGACGCCATATTCGCTATTTCTACTCTAGAAGCCCAATGGTGCAAACAGTATAATCCTAATACTTATTGGCTACCTGCCTTTTTTTATGATTCTTCTAATCCTATTGCTTCAATTGAGCAGCCAATTTTGTATTCAAATTCTTCTGACTTTTACATTCTTTATCCTGCCAATTTTGCTATTCCTACCAACAGAGCAGTAGCTAAATATTTAATTAAAAGTATTCTGCCAGTACTTAAACCCCATCAAAAATTGATTTTAGCAGGTAATAGTATTCCTAAAAATTGGCTTCTTTTAAAGCATCCTCAATTATTTTGCTATTCCTGTCCAGAAAATATGCAAGATTTAATACAAAAGGCTAGTATTATTTTACTACCTGGCAAGCAAAGAGCAGGCATAAAAATAAAATTCCTAGAGTCTGTTTTATACCATCCATTAGTAGCCGCCTCCTCGTCCCTTGTAAAGGGAAGTGGTTTAGAGCCATGGTCTTTAACTTTTGAAAATCATAAAATCCGAGAATTTTTAGAAAATATTTTGAATACTCCCATAGAAGTATGGATTTCTAAAAGCAGGGTTTTGAAGGAGCAGTTGCTTAAGCTTTATAATCCATCAAAACAAGTTGAATTTATGCTTTCTATTATAGGACATTAAGACTTTGAAAATTCTTCCAAGCTAAATTTTATCCCTGAGTTTTATTTACCTAATTATTCATTTTATTTAGCTATTTATATTATCTATCTATACACAAAATCAATTACTCTATAATACATTTCAAAAAAACAACCTTGAATTCTCTTTATGAAATATTTATATTCGCAATAGGTGTAGTAGTGTAGTATAAATTTTATAAAATAAACCAAACACTAAATATGGCTCGGTATTTACTGCTCTGGCGTTGGATCTTTCTCTGGATTCTATTCGTTGTAGTTTATAACCCTATTATTGCTCAGCCTCCTGTAGGAATTGATATATCAGTGGGCCTCCCCTCTGATCCTATCCAGAGGGCTGCACTTCTAGAAACTTTATTTGGGCCAGGTACCTACGTAGACCCTGCCTCGGTGCAAGTAAATTGTCCTAATACTGCAATTGGTACTTTTGATAACGGGCAAGCAATGGGGTTTCAGGGCTCAGGAAAAGGGATTATTATGACTACAGGCAGCGCTATAGTAGCCGAAGGGCCTAATGATAAAAAAAATGCTGGAGCCCAGAGCAGTGCGGGTCCTTGCTCTAGTGCCTCAGGCGATCCAGATATAGAAACTTTACCCGGCATAGGTGTTGGGCAAACTAGAGACGCTTGCTCTATAGAATTCAACGTCCAATTCAGCTCCTCAATTCTACAGATCAATAATTATATATTTGCCTCTGAAGAATATCCTGAATATGTAAATTCAAATTTTAACGACGTATTTGCATTTTTAATTAGCGCTCCAGGTCAAACTTCACCTCCTTATAATTATCAAAGTATCTCCCTCATTCCTCCTACTTTTACCCAACCCGTAGCTATAAATACTATCAACCAAGGTCCATGCTGTACCACACCTACTAATCCACCTAACCCTCCTTTTCAAAATTGTAATTGTGGTGAATATGTTTCTAATACCCTTACAAATGGCGATCCTAATAATAATCAAATTACTCAGTACGATGGATACACCAAGCCTTTTTATACTACCTTAAATGTAATTCCTCTTACCTGGTATCATTTTAAGTTTGTAATAGCAGACCGCTTCGATTGCATCTTTGATTCTGCCATATTAATTCAAACAGAAGCAGTGGTTGGTTTTGGAGCGGATCCTTTGCCCCCGCCTGTTTTATGTGCCGATGGAAAACCTCGCCCTATTCAGTATAAAGCTGCGGGAACTCTTGTAGGGGGAGCATTAGCATATTCTCCCCAAAATATTTTTTATCTGGAAATGTCGGATATAAATGGAAATTTTACGTCGATTAGTAACCCTCCTAATACTCCGCCCAGTACTTTATTAGGAACTTATACGGGTAATCAGTTAAATGGAACTATTATGGCTACGGTGCCAATAGGAACTCCACCGGGTTCTGGGTATAAAATTAGAATTCGTACCGTAGACACCAATCCAACTCCCCCCCTTACTAACCCTTTCCTAACCTTCGGTTTCCCTAAAAATAATCAAAATTTAACTATTACGCCTCCTGTAAGCGTAACAGCCGGAAGTGATTCCCCTAAATGTACAGGTGAGATACTTTCTTTGACCGCCCAGGCTAATCCCAGCAACGGAGTTACCTACCAGTGGACAGGACCAGCAGGGTTTACTTCAACTTTACAGAATCCTACCCGAAGTGGACTAACAACAGCCCATTCCGGAGTTTATACTGTTGTAGCAACGCTAAATGGCGGTTGCTCAGAAACGGCAACTGTAAATGTGGTTGTAAACCCTTCTCCGGGAGTACCTAGCTCTCAAAATGTAAGTCGTTGCGGAACAGGAAATGTAACTTTTACGGCTACTATGGGCAACCCCGGAGCTAACCAGATGCACCTTTATCAACATCCTACAGGGGGTGTCCCTATTGCAACAAGTTCTAATTCTCCCTATGAATTGACCGTTTCCAATCTTACTCAAACTACTACTTTTTACGTTGCAGCTTATAATTCACAAACAGGTTGCTCTAGTCCTAGAACTCAAGTAATAGCTACAATTAATCCTATACCTGCTAATCCTAATATTAATCCGCCTGACTTATCACGCTGTGGACCAGGACCTGTTACTTTTTCAGTATCAATGGGGAACCCGCCAGGTAATGTAGTTAATCTTTATACTACAGCCCAGGGAGGAAATCCTATTGCATCAGATAATAATTCTCCTTATACTCTTACTACTCCCTTTCTAACAGAAAATACTACTTTTTATGTAGAAGCTGTAAATTCTAATTGTTTTAGCTCGAGGGTTCAGGTTTCGGCAACTATACTTCCTGTACCCGGTCAACCATCTGGAATTAACCAACAACGGTGTGGGAGTGGACAATTAACAATTCCTGTCAGCATGGGTACTCCCCCTGGAAGCCAGATTTTAGTTTATACAACTAGCGTAGGAGGTAATCCAGTTCATACCATAACCTCCCCCCTTACCTATAATACTCCTAATTTAAGTA
Source organism: Bacteroidia bacterium (assembly GCA_025057395.1). Lineage (GTDB taxonomy): Bacteria > Bacteroidota > Bacteroidia > J057 > JANWXU01 > JANWXU01. Next base: position 12,862 of record JANWXU010000103.1, read on the forward strand.
CTACTACTACTTATTACATTGAAGCAGTATCAAATACTACGCCTCAGTGTACCAGTACACGAGTGCCTGTTATTGCTACCATTCATCCTAACCCTAGTCCACCCTCTATAAATCCTGCTTCTGTTAATGTTTGCGGCGCAGGAAATACAGCGACTTTTACTGTAAATATGGGAGTAGTACCAGGTAATGTTGTGTACTTATATGACCAACCTCAAGGAGGTACTGCGATAGCCTCCGATAATACACCCGAATATACTCTAACAACGCCTCCCTTAAATGCTCCAGCAGTATTTTACGTTGAGGTAGTCAATGGAGTCACATCTTGCGTAAGCAATAGAACCCCTGTTAATGTAAGTATTATTCCTATTCCAACACCGCCTACTGCTACTCCTGCCAATATTGAGATTTGTGGAAGCGGACAGGTTACCTTTACAGCCAATATGACTGGTACACCCGGAGACTTTATTCGTATGTTTAGCCAGGCAGTAGGGGGAAATGTTATAAGCAGTGATGCCGCACCTCCCTATGAACTGACTACTCCTACCATAACCACTACCACTACATTTTATTTTGAAGTGGCTACTAACACAGGCTGTGCAAGTAGCCGATCAGAAGCTGTCGCTATAGTACATCCTTTACCGGAGCAGCCTAATAGTGCTGCGATTAGTAGATGTGGTCCCGGCCCTGTGACTATAACTGCTACTCTAAATAATTTTACTAATTTAGCTATTCAACTCTATTCTGTACCTAGTGGGGGAACATTGCTGGGTGAACAGACGCAGCCACCATTTGCTTTCAATATACCTCTTGTTTCGACCAACACTACATTCTATTTACAAACTAAAAATACTACTACTAATTGCCTAAGCTCCAGAATAGGAGTTCCAATAACTATTCATCCGGTAATTAATGAACCTACTGTAAATTCTCCTGAAATATGTGGGTCCGGTTCTTTAACCTTCACTGTCACGCCTAATGCGTCTTCGGGGGGCAATGTTATGCTTTTGTATACTTTACCTTCGGGTGGTTCACCTATTGCAGAAGACAATATTCCTAATCCCTATGCACTAACCACACCACCAATTACCACAACTACTACTTTTTTTGTGGAAGGTCTCAATAGTAACACTGGGTGT
>JANWXU010000104.1 GCA_025057395.1 Bacteroidia bacterium
TATTTTTTTGGTAGTAAGGCGTATTACTGGAATATTTTAATTGGTTAGGTCCTAGCCACGTATAAATAACCCCTGGATATTGCTTGGCACTTAAACGCAACGGCTGCCCCTCGCAAACAGGAGAGTTGGATTGTGGCTCCAAAACCAAATTTAGTTTTTTAGAAAATATTTTCACCTCTGTAGTACCCTCTGGGGAGGCACAGCCCTCTGCATTGATTGCTGTTACAGACCATATACCATGAAATCTTTGGTGGGCAGGTAATCTTAAGGTAGTACCTGTTGCAGTGAAATTATGAGGCCCGCTCCATACGTACTGCACAGCACCCGGTATAGGACTAGCCTTTAACTCCAAAAAACTACTCCCTTCACATAAGGGAGAGTTATTGTAAGCAACAGGTGCCTGCAACATAGAATCTGAAAAACGAACATAAATCTTTTCTGAAGCAGAGGAGCAACTTCCGTATTTTGCAACCACATAATAAGGCCCTGGAATAATTTTAGATATGCTCGGGAAAGGATGTTTATAAATAGCACCATCAGGACCATACCAAGTATATTGTGTGCCTGGCGGAAGTTCCCAATAATTAAGAATATATAAATTAAGATTATCGTCTTTGCAAAGTGGAACAGTTTGCCCTAGATCGTTATAATACGTTACTTCTGGTACGGGAGGAGTATCTCTGATGTAAACTTTTACTTTAGCCACATTCGAGGAGCAACCATTTTCAGAAATTGCCTGCAAACTGTATATTCCGCTTTGCTTTGCAGAGTATAATTTTCTAAGCAATAATTCTCCTCTATGAGAAAATTCTTCGGGACCTTTCCACAAGTAAACTATCTGGGACTGAGGTTTAAGAGCAATTCGCAAAGTATCCCCTACACAACGAACAATAGAACGGGGCAATGAAGGCAACGTAGGCACAGGAAACACTTTAGCCCAAACTTCAACCCGCTTACTACTTCCTTGCTTATTAAAAGCTTCTATATAAAAAAGTGTATGTGTAGATATATCAGGAGTCATCAATTGAAAGGGCGGCTCTAAAGCCACATTTAAAGGTTCAGCATTTTTATTAGCGGTAGAATAAAGTCTTATTCCTTCTCCCTTATTTTTGCCCATCCTTACTGTAAAAGTGACAGGACCTTCTCCACAACGGGTTACCTCTGAAACAATAGGGGGATCAGGCAAAGCTATAGTATTGTTATTCTCTTGTCCTTGACACTGAACCCCATTTACTTTGCAAAATAGTAGAAGAGATATCAATAGGTTTAATTTCCAAATCCAACCTACACATTGCATATCATACCTTATGGAAAATAAAATAAAAATCGCTTATTTGTACTACTGCTGCCGATATAAAATAAAGGCTATTCTTAAAATTTAATAATTCGAGTCAAACTTATCAACACTTGGAATTATGAAATTTTGAAAATAAGTTAAGTTGAGTATTTACTCCAAATACTGCCTCATTTTTTTAGTTATGAATTTCAGCTAACTTTCTTGCTAGCCTTAAATTAACAATTAACGAAACAAAAATTTTTTTCACTATTTAGTTTGGTTTATATTTAATTCCCAAAAAGAACTTTTACAGATACTTAAAGTAAACAAGTAAAAAGTACAAGTCAAAAAATAATAATGGCTCAATCTTCCAAACTGACAGTACCTAGCGGAATGCGTGATTTTCTACCTGAACAGGTAGCTAAGCGAAATTATATATTTAATACTATTCGACAAGTTTTTGAAAGCTTTGGATTTGTCCCTATAGAAACTCCTAGTATGGAATATCTATCCGTCTTAAGTGGTAAATACGGCGAAGAGGGGGAACAATTAATGTATAAAGTTCTTAACTCGGGAAATTTCTGGGAAAGCATACAACCCTTATCTGCAGAGTTACTCAACAGCAAAAAACTTACACCTCTAATTTGTGAAAAAGCCCTACGTTATGATCTAACGGTTCCTCTGGCAAGGTTCGTAGTAAATCACCAGCACCAACTTCAGTTTCCTTTTAAAAGATATCAAATTCAAAATGTTTGGCGCGGAGATAGACCCCAAAAAGGACGCTACCGCGAATTTACCCAATGTGACGCAGATGTTATTGGCTCCTCCTCCTTGTACTACGAAGCTGAGTTTATCCAAATTTATCAGATGGTATTTGAACGCTTAAACCTCACAGAATACCAAATTATTATTAATAATCGAAAAATTCTGCAAGCAATGGCAGAAAAATTAAACTGCCTACCTCAATTCAAAGAATTTTGTATCGCTATCGACAAACTAGAGAAAATAGGCCTTAGCGGCGTTCAACAAGAAATGCAAAAAAGAAATCTGCCTCTCACTACTATCCAGAACTTTGAAGAATGGGCTACTCTAAGCGGTCCCGTGCTTGAAACTCTACCTAGACTCAAAGAAAAACTTAGTCACTCTTCTATGGGAGAATTAGGTATTCAAGAGATTGAACAAGTAATTGAAATTCTTAGCTTTGCTCAGAATGAGCTAAAAAATATTATTCTCGATCCTTTACTGGCAAGAGGACTAGATTATTACACAGGTATTATTATAGAAGCTAAAATCAAAAATGCTTCTGTGGGTAGCGTTGGAGGGGGAGGCAGATATGATGATTTGACAGGTATTTTCGGATTAAAACAAATGACAGGTTGTGGTATTTCCTTTGGCGCCGACCGCTTGTATGACGTACTAGAAGAAAAACAACTATTTCCCCTAGAAATAAAACCTAATGCTCAGTTATTAATACTTAACTTGGGCAAAGAAACCTGGCCTATCATCTACCCAATAGCTCAACGCTTACGAACTGAAAATATTCCATTAGAAGTTTACCCCCAGTCTGAGCATAAGATGAGTAAACAGCTCAGCTATGCAGATAAAAAGAAGATACCCTTTGCTTTAATCATTGGCACCGAAGAAATAGATAGTCAACAATGGCAACTAAAAAACCTAGCTACAGGCGAACAGCAAAAAATACAAACTCAAGAGCTTATTCTCTTTTTCAAAAATAGGAAAGCAAGCTGAGTACCCCTTGTCCCAACCCTTTAGACTTAGGCTTAAGATAAAGCACTAAATTTCTACAAAGGGTTATTTTTTTATATATTTGAATAGTTCAGTTGTGTTATCAAAAAAATAATAATAAGCTATGAAATACCTACTAATGACTGTGTTTTTTATATGGGGATATCTTCCTAAAGGCTGGTCTCAGGGAGATTTACTCACGAAAGCTGCGCTCGAATTTCAGGATAAAGAATACGCACAAGCTCTAGCCAATGCAAAGAAAGTAGTAGAAAATCCTGGCGACTTAAAGCCTAACCGCCTAGCGAAAGCTTACGCTATTATCGTGAAATCTAGTATTGAACTAGCTAAAGACTCTACTTATCTCAAAAAATTTCCTCATACTTATGAAGAAGCTTATGATGCACTTCTGAAAGTTAACAAATACGATGAGAAAAAAAACTTTCAGGAAGAACTTATTAATTACCGTATTCAATTAGGGCAAGCTTTGCTTATTAAAGCAAACGACCAACTAATTCATCAACAATGTCAGGAAGCTCTAAACAACATTGCTAAATCAGATGAGTGCTTTAAAGCCAGTGGGATTGAAGTATATAATACAGAAATGCTTCGAGGCTTTGCATTAAATTGTACTAAGCAAACTGCAGACTCTATGAAAGCTATTACTGCCTTTGAAAATGCACTTGCAAGGTATCAAAAAACCCTGGATAACCCCAAAACTCAACCCGCTTATAAAGAACAATTACTAAAAGATAAAAACATACCTGCTATTTATACCCAACTAATCGTACTATATGCTTCCGTAAAAAAAGATATAGACCTAGCTACTGCTACTTTAGAAAAAGCTAAGCAAAAATACTCCGAGGATAAGGGTCTACAGGAAGCTGAATTCTTTTTATTTCAAAATCCTTCACTTATGAATAAAGCTATAAGCACCTACGAAGCTAAAATTCAACAAAACCCTAATGATGCCAATAATTATATTCGCTATGCTCTTCTACTTGAACAAAAGGCTAAAGCAGACGAATCGGCTAAATTACCCGAGCAAGAAGTAGAAAAGTCTATAGATAAGGCTATAGAACTATATAAAAAAGCTGTAAACCTAGCTCCTAATAATGCGTTAGCTGTTTTTAATCTAGGAGTACTATACATAAATAAAGCAGCTGCTTTAGAAAAAATAATCAACGACTTACCGCCCGATAAAGAAAAGGAAACTCAAGAATTAACCCAAAAGAAAAATAATTATTTACAACAGGCGCTTCCTCATATGGAAAAAGCTCACGCTCTAGAACCTAAAAATGTAACAGTAATTAAATCTTTATTTAATATTCACGCAGTACTTGGCGACCTAGATAAAGCTAAAATTTATAGACAAAAACTTGCAGAATTAGGAGCAATGGATTAATTTATAAGGTAAAATAAAAGTTAACTCATACTAAAGCGTAAGTTGTCTTTTTCAATTTACGCTTTTTTTATATGCGAAAAGATACTATGTAAAGCGCTTCAAAATGTTTACTACCTCCACAAAATATCCACCGCCAAAAAGATAAAGGTGCACTAATAAGGGGTAGAGATTATAAAGGGCTATTCTTTGTAAAAAACCTGTTTCTTGAGCAGCAACATTATAATAACCAGCATAAAAATTTTTATCAAAGCCTCCAAAAAGATGGGTGAAAGCAATTTCAGCTTCAGGATGCCCATAATATACGGCTGGATCTAGCAAATAAGCTTCGTTAGAAAGGGTAAAATACACATTTCCGCTCCAAAGATCGCCATGCAAAAGAGATGGCAAAGTAGGAGGAAAATAATTTTCAAGTTTACTAAAGAGTTTTTCAAAGCGAGCAAAGTGCTGAGATTCCCATATCCCAGTAGTCAATCGCAGCAAAGGCTCTATACGCCGAGTAATAAAAAAAGTGGGCCAATCAGAACAAACGGGTGTATTAATTTGGGGTACGCTACCAATGTAATTATCTCTTTCATATCCAAAACTTGTAGAAGTATAATTTTTATGCAATAAACCAAGATTTTGTCCTAATTCATACCAAATTGCAGAAGAGGGAGTTGAGGGAAATAAATATTCGAGAACCAAATACTGCTTTTTAGCTGAAACTATTACTTTAGGCACTTTAAGAAGCTGGGTTTGCCCTAAGGCCTTTAGTCCCTCTTCTTCGCAAACAAAAAAATCAGAAGGTGGATTAGGATTATATTTTACACAAAAAATTCCTTTATCAGTTACAATCTTATATACCTGATTAATACATCCTCCCGCCAAAGGCTCTTGTTCAAGAATATTTACCTTTTTACTAAGCCGAGAACTTAAGTCTTGAGCAATCTGCTCTAAAATAGCAGGTACAAGCATAATTTCATATTTCAGGCCATTACCAACTGTACTGCTCAATAAGATGCGCTAAAAAAGCCTCGCAACTTCTATCTAGTATTTGAAATACTTCTTCATACATTTCCATATCTGAGTAATAAGGGTCGGGAACTTCCGTTAAATGGTTAGCAAGCGGATCATAGCAGCGCATGAGTTGAATTTTTACACTAGCTTCGTAACGCTTTTGCATTCGCATTACTTCGGCGTGCACCATATCTTCCATTGTAAGAATATATTGAAAGCGTTCAAAATCTTTTTTTTGTATAAGTCGAGCTCTGTGGTTTAACTCAATGGAACGCTTTCGGGCCACTGCTTGCGAAAGCGGATGAGGCAAAGAACCTATGTGGTAGCTTGCAATTCCTGCCGAATCACAACTTAAGACTTTTGATAATCCCTTTTGTTGAATTTTATGCTCAAAAATGCCTTGCGCCAGGGGCGATCGGCAAATATTACCAATACAAACAAAAAGTACACCTACTTTTTGATCTAAATTCATGCCCTAAATTGACAATAAAATTGAGCCTACACAAAAAATAAAAAAACAAAAAGTAATAAAAACAACACTACCAAAATACCAGCTATTATAAAAGCCAGTTTTTCATACTTATCTTCTTCCATGGGCACTTCAATCCGAACTGTTTTTTTTTCAATTTCACTCAAAAGCTGGTAGGTTTTTTCATGTTCGGGAGCCAATAGCAAACACCTTTTAGCATAATATTCAGCCTGCTCCTTATCTTCAACCTTACCGCTAATAAGCCATTTTTTTTGAAAAGCAAGGGCTAATTCATAGTAGGGTTCGGGGTGCAAGGGCTTAAGAGCAGAAGCAACTAGCAACTCTTGGATGGCATCGTCAAAACGATTATGCTTAGCAAAGTTAGAGCCTCGCTTCCAGTGCCCCATGAAGCTTTTTTCTATTTCCGCCAGGTCTTTTTCATTAAGGCCTAAGTCTAAGGCTATTTTATTAAGGTCTTCTTCGGTAATAGCATAATTACGTTCCTCCTGAATACTAAGTATTTTTTGAATATATGATTGCAATAAAGCTTGGCTTTCATTCATATTACTAATTTGAAAACATGCCTCTCTAAGCCCTTGCTTGCTCTGCTAATAACAAATTTACATATTTTATCTAATTTTTTATATTATCTCCATAACCCAATTTAGGGCTAATAATTGCCATCAATCATGCTTAGGAAGGTTTCAAGATTAATGATAGGTATATTCAAAGATTTGGCCTTTTGTAATTTAGCGGGCCCCATATCTTTACCAGCTAAAACAAAGCTGGTAGTTTTAGAAATACTAGTAACTACGCTGCCACCATGCTGTTGAATCAATTGCTTTATCTCTTCCCGGGAATAGTTTTCAAAGGTACCAGAAATAACTATCTTCTTTCCTACTAAACGATTCGAAGCTATTTTAAAGTCAGAATCCGCTGCAAAACGCAAGCCCGCTTGAACTAATTTATTTATCCGGGTTCGCTGCTTAGGATCTTGGAAAAAAGAATAAATACTCTGAGCTATTTTTTCTCCTATTTCGTGTACGGCTGCTATCTCTTGCTCCGAAGCATTCATTAGAGCTTGTATGGTAGGAAAGGCCTGAGCAATCTTCTCAGCTGTGTTTATTCCTACATACCGAATACCCAGTGCATATAACACTCTAGAATAAGGAACTTGCTTAGATTTTTCAATAGCTTGTAGTAAATTATTAGCAGACTTTTCAGCAAATCGCTCTAAGGGAATTAACTGCTCAAAAGTTAGACTGTATAAATCTGTGTAATCTTTAATTAGCCCTGCATCTACCAACTGAGAAACAATTTCACTTCCTAAGCCCTCTATATCCATTGCTTTACGAGAAGCAAAATGCTCAATCCTTGCTTTAATTTGGGGCAAACAGCCCTCTGTATTAGGACAATACCACCCTACCTCGTTAGGATTTTGCTGTAATGAAGTTTGGCAAGCGGGACATTTATCTGGCGGAATAAAAGGCATAGCTTGCTCCGAGCGAACCTCTGTAAGAGTTCGTACTACCTTAGGAATAATTTCACCACTTTTTTCTATAAGTACCCTATCTCCCACATGTAAATCTAGACGACGAATCTCATCAAAATTGTACAGAGAAGCTCTTTTTACAACAGTGCCTGCCAAAAGTACTGGTTCTAAAATTGCTACCGGTGTGATATAGCCCGTACGTCCTACTTGATATTCAATACCTAATATGGTAGTTTGTGCCTGCTCAGCTTGATACTTATAAGCCACAGCCCATCGTGGAGATTTAGCAGTATCTCCTAGCTCCTCTCTTAGAGCTAATTCATTGATTTTTATCACTACACCATCAGTATCAAAAGGTAGCTCATGCCTTTGTTCTGCCCATTTTTCAATATAAGCTTTTACCTCTTGAATATTACGGGCTAATTCAGTGTACTCACTTACAGGAAACGCCCACTGTTTCAAAAGCTGCATTTGTTCGAAGTCTGTAGCGGCATTTTGACCCGGAATGTCTAAGTAATGAGCCACAAATTTTAACTTCCGTTTAGCCACTTGCCGAGAGTCCTGCAGCTTAAGAGTACCAGCTGTAGCATTACGAGGATTCATAAAAGTGGGCTCATTATTTTGAAGTCTTTCATGATTCAACCATTCAAAATCTGAACGTTCCATATATACTTCGCCACGCACCTCTAGAGCAGGAGGCGGCGCAGAAGTATTTATTCTTAAAGGAATACTTCTAATTGTTTTTATATTAGGAGTTATATCATCTCCTTTTAAGCCATCGCCACGAGTTACGCCGTGCATTAAAAGGCCATCTTTATAATGCAAGCTAATAGCTACTCCATCAAACTTTAGTTCTAATATGTAACTAAATTGGTGCGTACCAGCTAGTTTGATAATTCTTTCTTCAAACTCTTCAAGCTCTTCATAGCCATAAATATTAGAAAGACTTTTCATAGGGCGCAAATGCTCAAAGACAGGAAATTCTTTAGTAATAGCGCCCCCTACCCTATGCAGCGGAGAATCGGGTTGCCGATACTCAGGGTACTGCTCCTCCAAAGCAGCCAATTCTCTACAAAGCGCATCGAACTCAGCATCGGTTATTTGAGGCGCAGCTGCTACATAGTATAGATAATTATGATGCTCAATAATTTTACCTAATTCTATAATCCTATTAAGGATATGTTGATTTTGCACCTCCTGCTCCTTCATTGTACTTAATTCAGTAGCCTCCAAGCTGCCTGATGTTTAATTATTAATAGTTCAACAATTTCTCTAGTTCTCTTGCTACCTTTTCAGCACTAGGTAACATTAGTGCCTCTAATGTAGAATTAAGTGGAATAGCAGGTACCATTTCGCTTCCTAATAAAGCCACTGGTGCGTCTAGATGCTGAAAAAAGTGCCGTGCTATTCTGCCTGTAAGCGCTTCTGCAAAAGAATTCAAAGGCGGTTCCTCGGTTAGAACTAATACTTTTCCATGTCTCTTTACTGCTTCTCCCACCATTTCCCAATCAAGAGGCTCCAAAGTACGTAAGTCTACTATCTCTACTTGGCCCGGAAAACTTTTACTTCCATTTTTTGCCCAATACACGCCCATACCATAAGTAATTATTACACAAGAATTACCTCTTTTTATTTCTTTGGGATCTGCTTCTTGGGCTACTCGAGCTTTACCTAGGGGAATAATATAATTTTCATCTGGTTCTATAGTACGAGCTTCTTTTGAACCAGGCACTTTAGACCAATATAAGCCTTTATGCTCGAGTATCACCACCGGATTAGGATCATAAAAAGCAGCCTTGAAAAGCCCTTTCATATCCGCAGCATTAGAAGGGTATACTACTTTGATACCACGAATATTAGTTAAAATTGATTCCACACTTGAAGAATGAAAAGGCCCCCCTGCTCCATATGCTCCAATGGGTACTCTAATAAGTGACTGAATAGGCCATTTGCCATTAGAAAGATAATAGGAGCGACTAAGCTCCGTAAAAAGCTGATTTAGCCCTGGCCAAATATAATCTGCAAATTGTACTTCCACTACTGGCTTACAGCCTACCGCAGACATGCCCGCTGTACTACCAATAATATACGCTTCTTGAATAGGAGTATTAAAAACACGACCTTTACCATATTTAGCTGCTAAAGTAGCAGCTTCTCGAAAAACGCCGCCTAGCCTTCCCCCCACATCTTGCCCGTATAGTAAAGCTTCAGGATGCTTTCTTAATATTTCGTCCATAGCATGCAAAGCAGCATCTACCATTACTACTTCACCTTTATTATTTACTGGCACTCGCTCTCCTTTTTCTTCGGTAACAGGAGTAGGTGCATAATAATAAGTATGCAAATCTTCAGGTCCAGGGTCGGGAGCATTTTTAGCTCTTTCAAAAGACTCTCTTACTTTTTGTCTAGCCCTCTGCTCTATATCATCCAAAATAGAAGGCGCAAAACCAATTTCTATAAGCTGCTTGCGTAAAATTACATAGGGGTCTTTGGTTTGAGCATCTAAATATTCCTCCTGCGGTCTATACCATTCTTTACGCACTCCAGAAGTATGATGCCCCAACAAAGGAACAGGTGCATGTACTAAAAAGGGCCTTCTTTCTCTACGTACAGTAGCATACACCTGGCTTAAAGTTTGATAGCACTCTAAAAAATCTGCACCATCCACTTGCCTAACCTCTAATCCTGGAAAGCCTTTAGCAAATTCAGGCGCACTCATTGCTGCAAACTCATCCTTATAAGCTGAAATACTCCAATTATTATCTTGTATCAAGTATATGATTGGCAATTTGTGCAGAACTGCCATTTGAAATGCTTCTGAAACTTCTCCTTCCGTGATAGCTCCATCCCCTAGCGAACATACCACAATAGGAGTATGGTCGGCATCAGCATATTTTGCAAGCCCTTGTTCTTCTAAATACTTTAAACCATGAGCAGCTCCTGTAGCAGGAATAGCTTGCATACCCGTAGCAGAAGATTGATACGGTATTTTAGGCTTATCGGGCAAACGCAAACTAGGGTGAGCATAATAATGCCGCCCCCCCGAAAAGGGATCATCTTTTTTAGCAAGTAATTGCAGCATTAAATCGTAGGGCTCCATGCCAATGCCCAGCAATATAGACTCATCTCGATAATAGGGGTATACATAATCAAAAGGCTTGAGTAGAAAAGCAGCCGCTAATTGAATAGCCTCATGGCCCCGAGAAGTGGAATGCACATATTTGCAAAGCTCTCGATTTTGGTCGTATACTAAAGCCATTTCTGAAACATACGACATAAGCTCAAATGCATTGAGCAAAGTGTCTGATTCAATACGTACCTTTGGAGTAGTAGGAGCCGCTATTGTATTTTCCATAATTTGAATTCTTAGGGATAAATTCTTTGCTTAGTTAAAATAACAAAATAAAATTGAATATGTTACACTCCCAAATTGAATTTAATAATTACTAGCCTAGAGTTTTAGTCGTGAGAAATTAAACTTTAACTTCTTAAAAGCTCACTAGGAAATATAAAAATTGACCAGTGGGATTGAAAAAACTAGAAACGCTGGTCTAACTCTAGATTTCATAATTTTTTGTAAATTGTTATTAATTGTATTATAATGCCATTTTTTAGAACCATCCAATGAATATCCAATGAATGCTAAAAGATAGCTACAAATACAAGGGCTTACGAGAAATTTTGGTAGCCAAGCTTCATCAAAGCGGAATTCGAGATAAAAATATTCTGGAAGCTATGCTGGCAGTACCCAGGCATTTTTTTTTAGAAAGTGCCTTTGCGGAGCAAGCATATGAAGATATTGCCTTACCTATTGCCGAGGGACAAACAATTAGTCAACCTTATACTGTAGCCTATCAAACTCAATTGCTAGAACTACAGCCCGGAGATAAAGTACTAGAAATTGGAACAGGTTCTGGCTATCAAGCAGCAATTTTATGCCAAATGGGCATGGATGTTTATAGCATAGAGCGCAATCCTAAATTACATATGCAAGCCCAAAAGTTACTCAACGAACTAGGCTACCACCCCCATCTTTTGCTAGGAGACGGAACTTTAGGTTGGCCAGAATTTGCGCCCTACCATGGAATCGTAGTAACAGCAGCTAGCCCCGGAATACCCAAACCACTCAAAGAACAGTTAGCTGTTGGTGGTAGGTTGGTAATTCCGGTAGGAGATTTAGAAAGTCAACAAATGCTACGTCTCACAAGAATTAGTGAGTCCGAAACTAAAATAGAAGAATTTAAGTATTTTAAGTTCGTGCCCCTAATTGGAAAAGAAGGATGGCATGAAAAATAGTTCTGTACTTTGAAAATTTTTAGACTATGAAAGCCTCTTCTATAGAAAAATCCCAACTTCAACTTTCACCAGAGCTTCAAGAAAAACTAAAAGAATTCTCGATTATCAAGCACTACCCAGAGGGTACTGTTTTAATGAATGAAAATGACAGACTTCGCTATTTACCTATCATCATCAGGGGAAGTATACGCGTAATGCGTACTGAGGAGGATGGTAGAGAAATATTGCTTTACTACGTAAGAGCAGGGGAAAGTTGCATAATGTCTTTACTAGGAGGTTTGTATAATGAAGCCAGCAAAATTCGAGCAGAAGTTGAAGAAGAGGCTGAAATTTATTTGCTACCTGTGGAAAAAGCTAATCTTCTTATTAAAGAATATCCAGAACTTTTAGAATATCTCTTTAAACTTTACCACAAAAGATTTGAAGAACTTCTAGAAGTAGTAAATGCAGTAGCATTCAAAAAAGTAGACGAGCGACTACTCCTTCTGCTTAAAAAAAAGGCAGAACTAACAGGACAATCCACCATTTCTATTACACACGAACAGCTAGCTAATGAATTAGGAACAGCCCGGGTAGTGGTCTCTCGATTACTTAAACAATTAGAAGAAAATGGAGTAGTTAAGCTAGGAAGAAATAAAATTATTCTCTTAAAATAATTTAGAAATAGACTTATTCTAAATAATTTTTTACTAGCTTAGCATAATTTCATAAATAAACTCAATTCATAGTATTTGCATGGCTAAAAAAGCTAATTCCTTGAAAACATGGCTTAAACGGCTAGGTATAGTAGGCTTTTTATTTTTTTTGGTTAAAGGCTTAGCCTGGATTGCCGTACTCTTTTGGGGTGGGAAATTTTTGTTAGGGTGACTTTTGGTGCCTTAATCAAGTAATCAAGATTATATAGCCTAGGCTGGCATATATAGTCTAACATATAGTACATTATCAAGATTTAAAGCTCCCAAAATTTTTTTAATCATCTTTAGTTTGTAATCATTACTACTTTTAGTCTCGATAACATATTCGTTAATGAATACTGGAGCTCTAAAATTACAATTTTCATTCCTTTTGCAGAGCTTCAACTCTTGGCAGAGCTGTTCTTGCTTTAGAAATTCAACCTCATGTTCTTCTATCAGTTTAGTAATAACTTCAACAAAAAGACTAGTGAAACTTTCGTTTTTTAATCTCAGGGGCTCATTTTTCCAAATTGCCTCTTCTACCTTTTTACCCGTCGCAGAATCAATACCTAAAATATTTTTACGCTCAAAATCTTGCTCCTCTACTATCCTAATTTGCATAGGAGGTTTCCAAACTTCAACAAAGCGATCCATAAGGATTTTATAGCGTTGGTTTAACTCTTCTGGGCCGAATTCTTCTATCTGTGATAGATATTGGTTTGTCCACAATTTGGAAATAGCATAACAATGCTCACAAACTTCTCTTTTGTGTAAAAAGCTTACATTTTCATCGCTGCAGCCACTGTAAGCAAGGTTAGCTAGTGTGTTAGAATGCTGCCGCATCTTATCGTACTCCTCTTCTGATAAGTCTTTTCCCCAATGTTCTGAATATTTTTCTGGAAATATTCTACCTAAATACAAGTGCTTTTGCTCGTCTAAAAATATAGGTTTTAATCTTTTATGATTTTCTAAACGAGTAAAAAGATAATTTAATTGCGTTTTCCTTTTTGGGTTATAAATGTCCCTTTCTTTTAAGCTTGCATGAAGCTCAGCATCAGTAGGGAACCTCGCATCCCCACTACGCTCAGATAAAGTTTTATGTAAGCTATACACATATTTACTTGGGTCGATCTTTCGATACAAGTTCATAAAGACTTTATCTAGGCTACGGCTAGGCAGGCCCAATAGATATCTTCTAAAAATATAAGACTGAACTATATCCAATATTTGTATAAAATCTTGTTTATTAATTTTCTGATTTTCATAGTCATAATAGATTTTTACGAGAAAGGGATAAGCGACTGTAACATCTAAGTAACTTAGATACTTCAAGTGCAACTGAATTTCTTGGTCTTTTTCCAGTAAGGGGTTTAAAAGGCGCGCATATAAGCTTGCTAGCTCTTTCATATAGCTAAGTATGGGCTCCATACGCGACAGAATATCTAAGTAGTAAGGCCCCTTTATCTAGATTAGAATCAAAATATTTCTTAAAACTTACATATACTTGCTTTTGGTTTGGAATTCTTTCTGTTACTAAAGTTAAAAAATCTCGAATAAACATGGATACTATATCTTTTTTCCCG
>JANWXU010000105.1:0-2559 GCA_025057395.1 Bacteroidia bacterium
CTACCTGTAAAGTAACCGTCTTAGCAGCATTAGGCAAAGCCGAACTCCAACTCAAACTAATGGGTGGTGCTGCCGTCGTAGGAATAGGCGCCTGAGCACAACCATCACACGTCCAAATGTAACTAGCACCTAGCAATATGTTACTAGCATTAATGTTTAAAGTAGCCGTAGAACCCTCACAAACTTGTAAACCCCCAGGCGTAATACCACTCAGCGTAGGAAGCTGATTTACAGTTAGCGTCTGAGTAACTGTTACAGAACAACCATTAGGGTCTGTATAGTTTAAGGTAATCACTTTACCCCCTGCGTTAGACCAACTTACAGTTGTAGTTTGAGTACTACTAGTTATGGGATTAGCGTCTCCCGGAGAACCAAAACTCCAGTTTTGTATCCAGGGTAAAGCATCATGAGTAACTTGGACAGATACATCCGTACAGTAAAAGGGAAGGCTAGGAGTAATTTGAATATTCGGCGGGGTAGGGGGAGCATACACATTTATCACCTGTGTAGTGGTTGCACTGCAACCATTTAAATCTATAATAGAAAGTTGGACAGTTTTAGGCCCAGTACTCGTCCAATATACATTAAAAGGACCGGCTGTGGTAAGAGGACCAGGAGGGTTTAATACACTACTACTACCATATACATCAAAATTCCAAGTATATACTAGAGCCGCAGTAGAAGTACTGAAATTAATGAGGTCTGTAGAATTGGTTCCACAAACGAAAGTGGAAGATGGGGTAATAGAAGGCAATACAGGCGTAGTATTCTGAATTGTCATAGCTACAGCAGAACTACGGCAGCCAGGATATATCTGTGCATCTTCTGTAGCGTTATCTATAATGTTTCCAAGACCAACAGGAGCAGAAACGGCAGTGATATAGTATGTTGTAGGAGCAGTATTTATAGTAGAAGTAGCAACAGTAGGAGTATAAGTTATAGCATCATTGATAATAGTAGTAAGGGACGAGTTGGAGTAAATAGCAAAAGCTGTACCTGGTATCGTACCAAAATTGAGACTAAAGGTAAAAGTAGCTGGCAAAGTAGCACCACAAGTATTAAGAGTAGCAGGCACACTAGTAGGAGCATCAGGAACATTATCTACCTTAATAGTAACAGGAGTTTGAGCTGTTGCAACGCAACAAGCAGAAGAGGGAGTTCCAGCAGTACTAAATTGAGCTATTTTGTAATTATTGATACTTACAGGCGTTAAGACAGGAGTCGTTAGATTAGCTGAGCCTCCTGCAACAGTAGCGCTAGCAAGAATCGTTTCAGACTCTATATTAGGTTGAAATTGAATGTCATCAATTTCAATTTCAGCGTTATTTGTGCTGTTAGTAAAAAACATTAGGCTATTAATAATCTTACCTGCGGGGGTAAAGTTGTTATTCTTAGGCATAGCATAAATATTGCCGCTAAAAACAACGGGATTATTATTTACCCACATGCGCATAGTGCCTGCAGGTATTACATATTGTATACCCGCACGAGTAAAAATAATAGGCTCATTTTTATTGTTACAATAAAGCTCTACAGTAATAGTATTGTTTTGACTAAAATGCTCAGCTGTAGTAGTGAAGTTTGTTACGCTACCAGAGGTATAAGTAGAATTCACTGCCCCCAAGTTAGCAGAAAGGTCCCAGCGAATGCGAGTAAAGAAATCTGGAGAAGCTGGTAGGGGCATAGTAAAATTACTAAAAGCACTACCATTACCTATGGCAAAAGACCATATTCCAAGAGTAGGAGAAGTGTTTCTAAGCCTCACTCTAAATCTAACAGCAACTGTTGGCCCCCCATTAAAATCATAAATGCTCATCTTGTTTACACTATTCCCTGTATAGGCATAACCCTTAATAGATTCTCCTGTAGATAGGGTAGAGGGTCCTAAATTAAATGCGGGCTGACTAAAAGAACCACTAGAATTTGAAAGCAAAAGTATTCTTCCACTTGCTGGAACATTTGGAAGATTAGGTCCTGAATAATTATAATTATTAATTGTAATAACACCCCCATCATTCTGATATTGAGATATTCCCCCAGTTGTACTAATAAGGAAATCATTATTAGGAGTACCTGCTACATTAAAGTTATAGGTATAATTTGTCCCCACCGTAGGCGAAGGCGTAGCAAGCAAGTAAACCTCATTTCCATTGACTAGGCCTGCTCCAGTTACTGTAAAAGTACCTACACCTGTACCACAACGAGTAATAGTAGGGTTCACAACTGGTGGTGCCGAAGAAATACACTGCCCCCAACTTTTTTCATATAAAAGAATACTGGAAGATACCACTAGGAATAATAATATCTTTTTCCAATTAACTACTTGAGTAATTTGTAAAGCTATTTGCATATAAATGTGCATTTTGTATTCTAAAAATGGATAAGTAAAATTATAAAAATCTCTATAAACTACACCGGCAGAGATAATTTTTATGTAAAGCTTTGAATTTCATAAACAAAAATTAAATCAACATGAAATATAAAATTTATAGATATTTTTCCATCTTAAAATGTGGAATTACTCCATAGAGTGTATGTCCTGGACCTACCACTTTATAT
>JANWXU010000105.1:2569-13869 GCA_025057395.1 Bacteroidia bacterium
AGGTAAAATTGCAAAGCACTTTCTCGAGCATTCAGCTGTATCCATTCACCCCCATTCACCTTAACCTGGGCCTCTAAATAGTGTAAAATAGCAGCTCCATGCCCTTTACCCTGGTAAGCAGGCTCTACCGCCATATAACGAATCTGCGCAGTAGAAGGATTAAGCCAATGAGCCCTACCTACAGCAAGTAATTTTTCTCCTTGCCAAAGAGCTGCATGAATAGCATCTTCTTCCAACTCATCTCTTTCAGAGCCCCGAGGCTGCTGCCAGGGCTGACGCAATACTCGATAACGAAGGTCATAGTAAGCTTGCCATTGCTGTTCATTTCGAGGAGGATGTATCCAAAGAGCTTGCATATGAAAATATTTTTATAGTAAAGTAGTAGCGCGAAGGTAAAAATTATAAAAATTTACTAGCAGAAAAGTTTTGAGGGTAGCAACAAAGTTGGAGCTTTTTAGGAAAGCTAAGTAGAAGTTTCTAAGTAGAAAACACAAATTTTAGAAGTAAAAATAAAAAGATATACTAAAAAGATAGGGATAATGAAATGCAGAAGCCTAATTTTTACGCTTTTTTTAATTCTTGTTGCAAAGATAATAAAGCTGCAACAGGTTGTGCCACAAAGCCCACTAGAGTAACATCATCAACTTGTTCTTCGGTGCCTTTCCAAGTAGTAAAAAATTCTCTAACCTTTTGAAGCTGTATGCTAGGTAAATCTTCACTAATGCTGATTAGGAATTCCTTTAGCTTTTTAGTTCCCATTTTTTTTCCTTTTGGCCCACCAAATTGATCAGCATAGCCATCGGTTACTAAGTATACGGCATCTCCCGCTTCTAAAAAAATATCATAACTTTGAAACGGAAGGCTAGCTTCATATAGCCCTATAGGCTGCTTGGTAGGCTGATATTCTTGAATCTGTTTTTTACGCACTATCCACAAAGGACGGTTAGCACCACTATACTGAATGTGAAGTGGATTTTCCTTCTCTAGCCGTACTAAGCAGATATCCATTCCATCAAGCAAAGGCTCTGAGTCTTTACTAAGCCATTCTACTACGATTTCTTTTACCCTTTGCAAAATAATATGGGTTTGATAACATTTTTCCTCCTGCACTACCTTAGTAAGGGCATTTCTACAAAGCACACTTACCATGGCACCTGGCACGCCGTGGCCTGTGCAATCAGCAGCGGCTACAAAAGTATAGTTTTCGGTTTCTTGTATCCAATAAAAATCACCGGCAACGATATCTCTTGGAATATACAACACAAAGCTATTAGGCAAAAGAGCTTGCCATTTTGCCACAGAAGGCAAAATAGCTTCTTGAATACGCCGGGCATAAATAATACTTTCAGTAATTTCTTGATTTTTCTTTTCTACCAGTGTTTTTTGTTGCTCTACCAGTTTTTTTTGCTCTTCAATAATTTGCTTTTGCCTGCGGGTAATTTGTAAACGCTTATAAACAATAATTAAAAATACTGCTACCAAAATCAAAATGATAGCTATACTTAAAATAACAATTTTTTGACGAGCTTGGATTTCCTTTTCTAGATTTATTCGATTTTGGTACTCTGCTTCTCTAATAGCTTTTTCTTTTTCATAGTGGTATTGCATTTCTTTCTGAATAGTTGCCTTTTGGCTCTCTTCTTTAAATACACTATCTTTATATAAAACATACTGCTTATGAGCTTGCAAAGCTTCCCTATAACGGTTTGTTTGGGCCAAAAGATCAGATAAGGTCTGATAGTCCTCCTTGAGTTGAAAAATATCACCTAGCTGATGGCTGAGAGCTATAGCTTCTTTTAGATATTTTTCAGCCAAAGCATATTGCTTTAATTGTAAGTAAGAAGCTCCTATTCCTCCAAGTGTATAAGCTACGCCTGATTTATCATCAATTTCTTGGCAAATAGCTAAAGCTTGGGTAAAGTATATAATTGCCTTTTCAGGCTGATTCATTGAAAAATAAAGATTTCCAATATTGTCCAAATTATTAGCTTGATTATATTTATTATTTAACTCTTTATTAATTTGTAGAGCTTTTAAAAAAAACTCTAAAGCTTTATCCCATTCCCTTAATGCTCCATAAGCATTACCTATATAACCTAAGTTAGAAGCAACCATAGCCTTATTATTTAGCTTTTGATTAATAGCAAGTGCTTTTAGTAAATAGTCTAAAGCCTTATTAGGCTTATTTAGTATTCCATAAACTATAGAAATACTTTGGAGTAAAATAGCCTGATATGATAAGAGTTTCAATGTTTCAGAGATCCTTAGCGCTTTGAAGTAATACTCTAGAGCACGAGCATAATCAAAATAAACCGATTGATAATTATTGCCTATAGATTTGAGTACGAGTGCTAATAACCTTTGTAACTCACTTTTTGATGATACTTGTGGGGTGGTAGGAATATGAAGTTCTAATATACGCTGAGCCTTTAGAAGAATATTTAATGCCTGCGAAGAATTACCCAGCTTCGTATAAGCTTGTGATAATTGGTTGAGGATATTTGCCTTATGAATAATTCCTTTAGGAGCAGGAATTTTCTCTGCAATTTTCAAAGCTTGTGTATAAAAGTAAATAGCTGTATCGGGCTTTGTATTTAGAAATAAGTTTCCTAATTGCAAATAAGTGCGAGCACGAATAGTATCATGACGGGAAGTTTGAGTAACCTGTAGGAGGGAATCAACTAGCTCTTTTTGTCTGGAAGTAAAAGAACTATTCTGACAGTAACTAGTAAAGGCTAGTGCCTTGATAAGTAAGATAAGACTAATAAGTATTTTCATTTTATCATAATAAGGGCTAAGTAAAAATACAGAAACTTATTTACAGAAATTCATAATTTATATATTTAAATTATTGATTTATAAATTTTAGAATTTATTACAGAATTTGCAAAAAATAATTGCTTAAGTAATAAATAAAAGGTAAGAAAAAAGCGACATGATTTAATTTAACAATTTATGGATTAATCACTTCTTGCTTAAACTGCGCTTTCCATTCTTCTAATTTTTGCCAAAACTTCTCATTAGGAATTTTCCCTTCACCGTTTACAGACAACTCTGGTTTGATTCCTTCGACAAAATACATGCCTATTTCCCCTTTATTTTTAATAGGAAGTTTACCGCGGTAAGTGCAGGTAAAGAAGTCTTTGACATAACCATAAGTCACCTCTGAAATATTGACTTTGTTAGCTTCTCCCATAGACTCAATACGGCTAGCAATATTGACTGTATCCCCCCAAATATCATAGGCATACTTCTTTTTACCTACTACTCCTGCAACTATCGGTCCAGTGTGGATTCCTAGCCGAGCATACCAGCCAGCCCAGTTATCCTGCCTACTTTGAATATATTGCACCATAAATTCCTGCATTTGCAGGCCAGCAAGCACCGTATCGATAGGGTTAGTTACATTAGGCTTGGGAATACCACCAGCACACATATATGCGTCGCCAATAGTTTTAATTTTTTCAAGTCCTCTTTGCACCGTGATATCATCAAAAGCAGTAAAGCAAGCCTGAAGCTCAGAGATAAGTTGATTAGGTGTTAGGCGGGCAGCAGCAGCGGTAAAGTTGACAAAGTCAGTAAATAATACAGAAACCATGGCATAATTTCGAGGCTCAGCCCTACCTGTAGATTTTAATTCTTCAGCCGTTTCAAAGGGCAAAATATTAAGCAAAAGCGCATCAGATTTTTTCTTTTCTTCAAAAAGAGCCTCATTTGCGGCTTGTAGTTGCGCAGTGCGCTGAGCCACCTTAGCTTCCAAGATTCTATTTTCTCTTTCCAGCGCTTTAATGCGCCAGCGAATTAAGCCATATATCAACCCCGAAGCCGAAACCACCCAAAGAATATAAGCCCACCAGGTACGATACCAAGGGGGTAAAATTATAAAATGGAAGCTAGCTTCTTGGCTAAGATACCCATATAGATTGCGGGCCCGAACCCTAAAAGTATACCTTCCTTCGGGTAAATTAGTAAAGGTTTGATAAGTTTCGGTAGTAAAATCAGACCACTCTTTACTAAAACCTTCCAAAAAATATTGGTATTCTACGGCAGCATGGGTTTTATATACTGGCAAAGCATAGCCAAAACGAATAGTATTATTAGCATATTCAATTTGCGGAATAGCAAATTGCCGTAAACTTAGATTACCCTGGTTATCGTGCAGTGCACCTGCAAAAATTATCTGCCCCTTACCAACAATTACATTTCGAATAATTACTGCATTTTTAATAGCATGGTCTTCAATAACAGTGCTATTAAAGCGTACTAATTCACTTTGAGACCCCATCCAAACAATCTTACCTGCTTGCTGTACGTAAAATGCATCAACAATAAAATTTTTTCGTAAAAACCTTTGCTTATATTTATTATTTTCTATCCAACCCAGCGAATTAATATCATTAGTTAATGAGATATTTACCCAATATCCTTTTTTAGTAGGTTCGGGTAGCAAAAAGTTAAGAGACTGAACTGCAGTAAGATCATTGATTTCAGATGGAAAGGTGGTATCTGGAAAAAAAAGTTGAGCCTGCTCATCGAAGATATGAGCTCCTAGCTCAGTCCAAACCAAAATTTTATTTTGATAATTAAAAATTTTATTTCCTGTAAGAGAAGGCAAGCCCGATTCCGTGCCCAAAGTTTGGGGTGGAGAATTCGCGGCTAACCGAATAATTCCATTAGCGTAAGTTTCCAGCCATAAGGTATTACTTTCGTCGCGTAAAATTTTTCGAATTTCACTATTAATCTCAGGGTGCCGCGTTACAAAAGACCATTGGTTTTTTTGTCGATGCAAAGTACCTAGGCCGTCACGAAAGCCTATATATAGAACATGCGGGTCTTTATTAGAGTAAAAAAGAGCATTGGCTACACCTGCAACCACTCTCACTGCTTGGCCTTGCGAAACTTCAAAAACCCCTTTGTTAGTAGCTGCAAAAAGAGCATCCCCTGTACTGCAAAGAGCCCAAACTTCAGCACGAAGACCTTGGATAGCCTCGAAACGATTTTGAAACTGATAAAAAACACCAAAAGTAGTTCCGACCCAAAGTTTTTCCTGGTGCTCTGCTAAAGCTGTTATACTGCCATGAAGTCCAGAATTTTCATCCGCAAAAGAAACAGCCGAATAAATTTCGATGCGGCTAATTCCAAAATAAGTAGTTACCCATAAGTCATTATATCGGTCTAGCCACACAGCAGTAATTTCGTCATTATTTAAGCCTGTCGCTTTTTGGAAAGCTTGTATAAATTCAAGCTCAGGAGAAAGTAAAATAGCACCCTTTCTAAGAGTAGCCAAAGCATAGTTACCATCCGGAAGTCGAAGGCCTTGCCATATGTCGCTTTGCTTAAAAAACTCATTCAAAAAATTATCACGGATAGGCTTTATATTTCCTGCTTCTAAAGTAAATAAGCCCCTATCAGAGGTACATATCAAAAGAGCCTCCGAATGGTAGGGTAAAAGGGCAGTAATTTTGGCTCCTAACTTTCTACCCTCATAAAAAAGCTCTAGCTTTTCTTGGTAAATTTGATATATACTTCCATTTTCAAGTCCTAGCATTAGTTTGCCATGAAATACATTACAGCTCGTATACCTAGAGATAGGAACTTTATAATAAGTAAATTTTCCATTTTTCCACTGATATACAACAGAGTCTGTAACAAAGAAAACTGCATCCCTTGTTGCTTGAGTAAACCATACGTCCTTAAAATGAGTGTAAGGAGAAGAAATATTATGCACCAATGAAAAAAAACGTAAATTTCCTAGTGAATCAGGACGTAAGTACCCTATTTGCCCTACCCCACCTACCATAATTTTACCGCTACTATCCCTACATAAAGAACGTACTCCTACGCCTGCAGTAGGAATAAGTCTCCAATCTACCCCGTCGAACTCCAAAATTCCGCTATTATTTCCAAAATATAAAATGCCACGGGTATCCTCTACAATTGCCCAATTTTGGGGACTGCTCCTATAGTCCTTAGGAAGATAATTTTTTATATAGGGACTAAAAATAGGGGAGGGGGAAAAAGAAGCACTAGGCTGTCCTCTAAGCGGATACATAAAAACAACTAGGCCTAATATCATGAAAAATAGAGATGGCCCTATAAATAATTTTTTAGCTATACTTTTGATTTTATACTTTTCCAAACTAAGTTAAGTTTGAGCAGTATATATAGTTATATAGTGAGTTTTTTCCGAAAATACAACATTTTTAGTTTCGTAATTTCTTAATTACAAACAAACATCTATAAATCAGCCTACCCTGAAAAACTTAGCTAAACTAAACTTGATTCCCAAGTACTTAGGATGCCTAGATATGTATATTGCCTGAAACTTGATTGAAACGTAGCACTTTGTGGCTATGAAAACTAAGTTAAAGGAATTTGTAATAGCAAAAACAAGCTAAGTGAAAAATCATCACTAGCATCCTAATTCTATGTGTTAAAAACTAAATCCAAAAATCAAATTAATCTGTACTAATATTGAAATTGTTTTAGCAATTTATCTCTGAAATGACTACGCTTTTTTTTCTATTTTGTGTATTAATTAGTCCAACACTTGTCTTTACCCAAGAAGCCTCCATAGACACCACTAAGACTCCAAAGAAAATTAACAAATGGAAGCTTTCTTATGTAGCAAATGTAAATTTTACTCAGTCAAGCTTTACTCATTGGGCAGCAGGGGGAGAAAATAGTTTTGCACTTTCTGCGCTCACTAATTTTATGGCTAATTATCAACATAAAAAATGGAAATGGGAAAATACTTTTGATTTAGGCTATGGAGTTTCAAAACTTGGAGATCAGCCTTTTCGAAAAAATGAAGATAAAATTGATATTATTTCACGCATAGGTTATCAACTTAGTAAAAATTTATTTTCTTCGATTCGAATGAACTTTAAAACCCAATTTGCTCCTGGTTTTAATTTTCCTAATGATTCTATAGTAGTTTCTCGTTTTTTTTCTCCTGCCTTTCTGTTCCTTTCTCTGGGTATAGACTACAAGCCTACCGATGGGCTATCGTTATATGCATCTCCTGCAACAGGACGCTTAATTATAGTTTTGGATCAAGCCTTAGCAGATAAGGGGGCTTTTGGTGTTGAAAAAGCAAAGTTTGCCACCGATGGTTCTCTTTTGCAACATGGAGAAAACCTTCGCTTCGAATTTGGAGCACTTCTTAGTGCTCAATACAAAAAAGACTTTAATAATATTAGTATTCGCTCCCGCCTAGAACTTTTTAATAACTACACCGATAGAGTAGCTGCCAATAGAGGAAACATTGTAGTAAATTTTGAAAACTTGATTACCTTTGCCATCAATAAATGGTTTTCCACAAGCCTCTTTTTCCACATGCTTTATGACCATAACCAACAAGTAACTCTATTTCAGACAATCGATGGAAAGAAAGTGGAAGTGGGTAAAGGGCCACGCCTTCAAATAAAGCAAGTGTTAGGTGTTGGTTTTAATTACAAAATATCAAATACCCCTAGTAAGTAAATGCTAACTAGTAAGTAAATGCTAACCACACCTCAAGACTGGCTTATTTTCATACAAAAGCCTCAATTTCTTTCATATACCTATGAAAATCAGTTTTTTTCCACTGAAAAACTAGCCCTGTATCTGCAAAAGCATCACACCGCATGGCCTCGCCAGGTAATAATTGCACAAATAAAAAACATACAAAAAGCTCACAAAAAACTTCCTTCTTGGGTAGATGCCCAATGCATATTTCCTACACAAGCTTACGAACAAGCTACTAGCGAAAGAGCCGCTGCCTTTAAGACTAACTATACGGGAAAAATTCTCCTGGATATAGGATTAGGCTTAGGAGTAGATAGTTGGAATTTTAGTAGTGCTTTCGAAGAAGTGTGGAGCGTTGAAAAAGACCCTGTGCTTTGCAAAATTGCTCACCACAATTTACACCGTCTACTTGGCCGCCCAAATATCAAAATAATAGAAACAAGTATTGAACAAATACTACAGTCTCGCTTACCTAGAAATATTGATACTATTTACATAGACCCGAGCCGAAGAAATGAAATAAAACCTAAACTTACTGCCATTAATTATTTAGAGCCCAACTTACTTAAACTTCTACCGATTCTAAGACCCCAAACTCAAACCATTATATTAAAGCTTTCCCCACTTTTTGATATTCAGGAAGGATTAAGAGTATTTCATCCGTATGTTAATAAGGTTCAAGTTATTGCTATTGATAATGAATGTAAAGAAGTAGTTTTTGAACTAAACACCACTGGTATATATTCTTCCCCTATAATAGAGGCTTGTATAGATAGAAATAAAGATATACAAGTTATTAACTGCAATTTAGAAAAACTAAAGGAGCTAGACTTTCCATTTGCACAAGAGGGGTGTTTTTTGTACGAAGCTGATGTGGGTATTTACAAAGCAGGCCTAGAAGCTCTTCTGACAGAAAAGTTCAAGGAACAGGGTGCCTTAGGATGGACCTCAAAAGGGGGCTACCTACTTTCCAACGAAATGCTTCAAAATTTTCCGGGTAAAGGATATGCAATAGAGGGCCCTTTCCTTTATAAAAAATATCAAGCCCGTAGATTGCTGCATCAAAAAAAAATCAACTACGCCACTCTTTCTAAAAAAAATATTGAGATTTCTATACAACAGCTTTATAGAGAACTAGAAGTTAAACCCAAAGAAGGAATTACACTTTTTTTTACCCAAAATAAGAGGAAGGAAAGTATTTTTTTTATTGGAGAAAGGGTAAGTAGGAACTAATAAAAAGAGTTTTATTAATTCCTACCGGGTTGTACGCATAATATCAATCATTTCTAGTGCCGCTACTGCTACCTCTGCTCCCTTATTACTATGAGTACCATTGGCTCGAGCAAGCGCCTGTTCTATAGTATCAGTAGTTAAAATACCAAAAATAATGGGCAACTTATGATCCAACGAAACTCGCATGATGCCCTTTGCTACTGCGTCGCTTATATAAACATTATGAGGAGTTTCGCCTTTGACTATACAGCCTATACAAATAATAGCATCAAAATACTGCGAGATAGCAAAATATTTGGCAGCAAGCGGCAGTTCGTAGGAGCCGGGAACTAATTGCCTTACAATATGATGTACCCCAAACTCCATAAGTTTCTCACGTGCAGCTTTGTGCATCAACTCTGTTACTTCAAAATGCCACTTGCTTTGAAGAATTACAATTCTATCATGACGATGATCATGCTCTCCCGTGTATTGCAATAAGCTATCTACAGTACTTTGCATTTAGTTGGAAAGTTTGGCTATGTATTTTTCAACATTTTTTCCTGCCTCAGATAAGGGGTACTGCTTTTTGATCGATTGATAAATTTTTAGAGCCTTTTCTTTGTTACCCACTTCTTCATAGCATCGAGCCGCCTCCATAAGTAATAATGGAGTAGTATATTGATTTTTTTGAGTTTCAGCAGCTTTTTCATATAGTTCTGCTGCCTGCGAAAAATCTTTCTTTTCTTCGTAGCCATAGGCTTGGCCTATTAGGGCAGTAATAGCAGGCATATTATCAGAACCCAAGTTCACATCAGAAAACTGCTCCAACCCCTTATCTACTTGTCCTTGCATATAATAAGCAGCCCCTAATAATAACCTAGCGTGATCGCCTGCCTTAGAACCTCCATATTCCTCTACAATTTTTTCTAAACCCGGATACTGGCCGCTTCCTTTAATTGCCCGATTGATAGAGTCCTGTTCAAAAAAACGAAAGGCATAGATAGACTGCGCCATTCCTTCTTTTTCTTTCTCCTCTTGGAAATAGTCAAACAAAAAGTATACTCCAATTATAGCAAGTATACCCCCTACGATAGCACCTCCTATTAAACGGTACCTTTCAATCGGGCTCGTCGGTTCTTCTACACCACTCTCACTATCCTCTTCTTCTACAACATAATCCTCCTCAGCAACAAAGTCTTCTTTTAAGGTTTCTTCCTTTTCTTTTGTATCAGCCATTTTGATAATGCTAAAAGTTGTAGCCTGCAAATTAAACAAGTTAGTTCTTAGAAAACAATATTTTGATAGACTTTATTTATAAAGCCCTTAGCGCAATACAGTGATGGTACCAACTCTTTGTTGTATATTACAATAATTATCCTTATACTCAAAAACATATACGTATACGCCCTCAGGAACAGGGTTGCCATTAGCAGTTCCATCCCATGCACTTACATTTTCTCTTGGCGGTCCTTCTTGCTCACTCCTAAAGATTTCCTCACCCCACCGATTAAAAATCAAAATGCGATGCCACGTCACGTCATTAGCAAAAATCCACCACTTTTCGTTGCGATTATCCTCATTAGGAGTAAAAGCGGAAGGGATATATACTTTAGTATTCTCTGCAGGTCCCTTTACCAAAAATCTTTCTTCCGCAAAACAAATATTTGAGTCAGGCAAAATTGTAAAAGTGATTCGAAAAGTATAAGTACCTGGTCTTTTTACTACGGTAGTGGGAGTGTTATTATTAGGCTCATGATTCCAACTATACTTAACAAGGGGTGGTATTTCATAAATTCTAGGCTCAGGATATCTATCAGTAGTAGCAACGAGAGTAGCCTTACACTGCACAAGGCTATCGATGCGATCGAGATGGGAAATGCTAATGTAGCGCACATCAAAAGTTTGTAGTGATTCACAGCCTGTTTGCCCCTGCACCAATACCTGGTAGTATCTTATACCATCTTCTTTTTTAATTACTTTTTCTTTAGTTGTAGAGTTATCGTGAAGCCATCGCCAGGAGTTACCTCCTTTTGCAGAAAGGGTAAAATGAGACTTATTACATAGAGTATAAGTAGTAGTTTCTGCCGGAATGGGGTCAGGCTGCTTGATTAAAAATTCCAGGCTAGTAGTACACCCATATTTGCTCCGAATTGTAACCGTATAACGCCTTCCTGGTGAACGAAGAGAAGTGGTATCCTGTAAGTCTTGGCGAATTGAGTCCCTATTAAATCTATTTTTGTCTGACCATAGAAATTCAAAGGGGGGGTCAAAAGAATAGGGTAAAGAGACATTCGAATTTAATATCACGGTAGCCTTGCCATCAGCTTTGCCAGCACAAGTAGGATTGGTAGTAATAACTCTTCCTTGCGGATGACCTACAACCTTTATATAAAGACTATCCCGGCAACCATTACTAAGTTGCAAATAAATTTTATAAACACCTAAGTTTAGAGTTTCATAGCGTAGACTATCTCCCCTAAAACTCGTACCAAAGATAAGCTCCTGCCTTCCAGGGAAAATCCACCTTGCACGTGGATCGGGCGGATCTAAAACTACCTCTGGTAGGCGCAACATTT
>JANWXU010000106.1 GCA_025057395.1 Bacteroidia bacterium
CTTAAAGGTAAAGAAGATAAATAAAAAACTTATCTCTAATGTATGAAACTTTAATTGCCCAACAGTTTGAACAAAGCTTAGCAGTATTGCAAAACTTTGCTACGCCCGCTAATTTTGCTAAAATTAATCAGGCGGCAATGCTTATGGCTTCTGCCCTTAAAGACGGAAAAAAAATTATTGCTTGTGGAAATGGCGGCTCACTTTGTGACGCTCAACACTTTGCCGAAGAATTAACAGGTAAATTCCAGCAAGATCGTCCGCCTCTAGCTGCTATTGCTTTAGCAGACCCGGCTCATATAAGTTGTGTGGCTAATGATTATGGTTATTCGTATGTTTTTGCCCGTTCTATTGAGGCGCTGGGCAAAGAGGGAGACGTGATGCTTGCTATTACTACTAGTGGTAACAGTCCTAATATCCTATTAGCTGTTGAAAAAGCATTAGAAAAACAAATGCATGTTATTGCCCTCACTGGTAACCAAGGAGGCAAAATAGCAGAGTTGGCACATATCGAAATACGCGTTCCTCATGAGGGCTATGCAGACCGTGTTCAAGAGATCCATATCCAAATTATTCACTCTTTAATTCTAGTTATAGAAAAAGTTCTATTTGCCACCTCTAGTTAAAATTCAAAAATTAAGCAATTCGATTGGCTCATTTATATCTACACATTCCTTATTGCCGTAGAGCCTGTACTTATTGTGATTTTTATTTTAGCACTTCCTTTAAATCTCAAGCGCTTTTCCTAGAGGCTCTGCTTCAGGAGCTAGAGTTGCAAAAGCACTTCTTTAATTCATTATTTCCCCTGCAAACCATTTATTTTGGAGGCGGTACCCCTAGCCTCTTACCTATTGAGATTTTAGAACGAATTCTACACCAAGTTCATAAATTATTTTCGATAGCCCCAGAAGTAGAAGTTACTTTGGAGGCTAACCCAGAAGATGTAACCTTTCAAAAATTAAAAGCTTGGCAGGATTTAGGAATTAATCGTTTAAGTTTGGGTATTCAATCATTATTTGATTCAGAGCTTAGTTTTATGAATCGTGGCCATACTGCCAAGCAGGGAGAAAAAGCAATCTTCTTAGCCCAAGAAGTAGGCTTTACAAACATAAGTGTTGATCTTATTTATGCTACCCCTACGCTTAGCTTAAAAGAATGGGAATATACTCTAGAAAAAATAGTAAGCTATAAAATTCCCCATATTTCAGCTTATTGTTTAACTGTAGAGCATAAAACTCAATTGGCTTATCAAATCAAAAAAGGATGGATTTCGATGCCCCAAGAAGAAAGTTTTTTGCAACAATTTGAGCTACTTACTCAAAAACTTGAAAGTGCAGGATATGAACATTATGAAATTTCTAATTTTGCCCAAAAAAATTATCGTTCTAGGCATAATACTGCATATTGGCTTCAGAAGCCATACCTAGGTGTGGGACCCTCAGCTCACTCTTACACTGGTAAAGCACGATTTAATAATGTGGCTAATGTTTGGAAATACATTGAGTTAATACAAACTCAAAAAAGTGCTATTAGTTTCATCGAAAATCTTTCAGAAAATCAATTAATTAATGAGTTTATTCTTACTCGCTTGCGATTGCAAGAAGGTATTCCTCTACTTGAATTAAAAGAAAATTGGAAATATGATTTGTTAGTAGTAAAGAAAGAAATTATAGAAAAGTTGCAAAATCTTGGGCTTATTATTGTTCAAAATAATGCTTTAAGGCTTACTTTTAAAGGTAAATTGCAAGCTGATGCTATTACCTTAGACCTTTTTATCTAAACTTGCTTTTCAACGAAGAAGAGTAATCGTACCTTTCCTATTGAGAACTCTGCCATCTTTGCCTTTAGCCGTAAGTATGAATATATAAATTCCCTCAGGTAATGCTTCACCTTCGCTAGAAGTACCCTTCCAGCGAAAGTTAGGATCATGGCTATGGAACAAAAGTACTCCATATCTATCAAATATCTGAATTTCAAAGTATTCTAAGCCCTGATGGTAGATATAAAATTCCTCATTATTACCGTCGCCATTGGGCGAAAAAGCATTGGGTATTTCAACCTTTGAATAACTATTGACATCAATTTTTAGAGTATCGGCTAGTGTAGGACAACCATTCTTATCAATGCCCTTTAAAATCACTGAGTAAATACCATTTTGTGTAAAAGTATAAAAAACTATTTCTCCATAAGCACTATCTTGTGTAGAGAATTGCCAAAGGTATTGCTTGATAGTTGTATCTGCTTCTGCTTTAAAGCGAAGAGGCTGGTGCTCAAAGGCTAATTCTGTAACTCGAGAAGCAATTCTTACTTTATGCAGCGGCAAAGCTTTGACCAAGATAGGCGTTTTTACTAGAGAAGTACATCCTTTTTCGTTTATGGCTTGTACCCAAATTAAAGTGTCCTTAAGAATCTGACGAGGAGTGAATTGATGCCCCTTAAAAAAACATAAGTCAGTGTCAGGATTTTTGTACCATACATATTGCCAATTGTTCCAGAATGGTTTGGCTATAATAGGCTCAGGGTTAATTGCACAGCGCTTTAGCGTATCTGCTAAAACTAAGGGATGTTCCCAAATTTCAATGCTTTGCGAAGATTGAGCTTTACAATATTCATTTTTTGCTACTAGAGTGATGGTATGCTTGCCAGGTTGAGAAAAGTGTACGTTCTGGGCTTTGGCACCTTCTATTACAGAAGGAATTGCCCAAGGACCCATCTGCCATGTGTAGCGAGAATTATTTTCTATTTCTTGGGGCATGAAATTGAAAGAATTGTTTTGCCAGCACATACTAGGAGGCAAATAAAAATGGGCATTAGGGGGAGTTTGGATTTTAAAAGTCTTGATAATTGTATCATACTGACAATCTTGCGTTTGAGCAAAAAGCTTTATAGTTAATTCTTTTTGATAAGGAACACGCAATACATAAGGACCAAAATTGGTACCTCCTATAAGGCTAGCACCTCCAAAATCCCAAATTGCTCTTGCTTCCGAAGGTGGAGTACCTATTAGTTCTACTTTTACCGTATCCCCAGCGCAAAAGTTATGAGGCATTACTCTAAAGTCAAATTCCGTTGGAACAACAGTTTGAATTTTTACTTGAGCAGTAGCTTTATCTAGGCAACGCCCTATCACATTCACTACCAACTCCTCATTTTCTCTAGCATTAGCCCGATATTCAGCAGTGCGACTTACAGTATCAGTTCCTTTTATCCAGTACCACTCTAGCGGAGGAGCACCTCCTTTTAATCTTAGGCTAATCCACTGAGGATGGTTATAACAAATGCGAAAAGTAGTATCTTGCAGCTCCAAAGGCTGAGCTACCCTAAGCTTAGCAGTTACTTTTTGTTTATTATTACAAGCATCTATAAGGCTTCCTTCGTATAGTTTTTCTTCTACAATTGTGATAGTGGGTTCAGCTTCTTCAAGTGTTTCCCACTTGCATGCGTAGGGTGGTTTCCCTCCTTCAACCTGAACTTGAAGTTTAATAGATTCTCCTCTGCACAAGGTAGTATCTATATTTCTTACTTCTAAGGATGAGGGCAAATAAAAAGTTTTTTGAATAATCGTTGTGGTTTGGCAAATATCGGTGGCCTTAAAGGAATATTGCTCCTTATATCCAATTAAATGGATTGCTAGAGGAAATGGCTGCCAGCTAGAATCTTGAGCAGGTTTCCAAAAGTAGTGGTAGGGTCCACTTCCACCCTCTGCTTTTATTTCAATGTTTACTTTTTGATTAGGACAGAAAATTGAATCTTGAGGTAGAAGAATTAGTTTAAGGGGCTGTGCAGTTTTATTATGAAGTTTTAGTAATATACTATCCTGCTCTATATTTCCGCAAAAATCGCGAACTTTTAAAAATAGTACATGCTCCCGGTCTACTGGATAAGTTAAACTAGACGTTCGAGCTAGCAAGGAATCCTGCTTATACCATTGGTATTCAAGTGGATGAGCTAGTTTAGAACTCAGGAAAGTAGGACGTAAAATGATTTCTGTTCCTTTACAAATAGCAGTATCATTAGGAAGCTCAAAGAAAGGAGAAGAAAATCGAGTAATTTGAATATTTTTTTCTGATTTCTGAGCACATGCATCAGTTGCTTGAATTTGTATACTACCACTAAAGTAAGGGGGTACAATAATAAGGCTATCGTTGGCAGGTATCTGCTGACTTGTAGCTGTATAATTCCACTTTATAGGTTCTTTTCCTCCTATAAAAGTAGGCATAAATGACCAGGAAGCTTGAGTACAAAGAGTAGTATCTTTAGGCAAAACTAGGCTCAAGGGAGAAATTGTTTTTACACGTATTATTTTTTCTACATAAGTACATTTATCTTGCAAACGAACTGTGTAAGTAAAAGTGTCTGTTGAGGGAGGAGTAATAACTATTCTCTGAGCAGAAATATTTCCAGGTTGCCAAAGCCAGTAATAATTTCCTATACCGCCCTGTGCTTTAGGATTTAGTGCCAATAATTGGTTGGGGCAAATGGCAGTATCATTAGGTAAATTAGTAATTTGTAAAGGAATTGTAGGAGCATAGTAAGGCAAAGTAAGAGTATCGATTGCTGAAAGAGAATTACAATCATCATTTACTTCTACCACAAAAGTTTCTGTACCCCCAGGAGTAAAAATAAGTTGCTGTCCGCTTGCTACGTAGCCGTTTTGATTATACCAGTTATAAGTATAATTTCCCTTTCCCCCTTCTGCTATTGCCTGCAGTTTTATACTTTGTCCGGGGCAAATAGTATCTACAGGAAGTATTTTTACCCTTAAGGGCGGAGCCACAAAGATTTGAATTTGTTTTTGGTCTTGAAAACCGCAGGCATCTTGTGCAGTAATTTGTAGGCGAGTAGTTGTTTCGGGGCTAAAATGAAATGAGTTACCCGAAAAATCAATGCCTTCTCCTTTCCATGTAATTGTGATAGGGGTTTTACCGCCTATTACTTGTGCCCTCAAAAGTACTGTGTTTCCAAAACAAATGAAAGTATCTCTTGCAGTAAGGAAGGGAGAGGGGTAAATTCGTACCTTCACGCTAGTATCTATAGTTGAACAAGCATCTTGAATTTTTAAGTAGTACGTAGTGGCAAGAAAAGGTGTTTGAAGCCACTCTTTGCCTACATGTCTATTGTTGTTATTAGACCAAATGTAGCTTACATTACCCTGGGCTTGGCTCGCTGCAGCTTTTAATAAAATGGGCTGTCCTTTGCAAATAAAAGTATCTGGTGTTAAATAGCCTAAACTTAAGCGCTTGGTGGAGTCCCAGACTCTTATGCGATTACTGGCACTTCGTTGCACGCCACAGCGATCTGTAACTGCAATTTCCAAATTCAAAGAATTATCAATAATTAGTTCAAAGCTACGTTGGTTTGAAAGAACTTCTCCACTGTTTTTTCTCCACTGCCAAGTATAGGGGGGCAAACCCCCAGTTACCCATGCTTCCATGGTAAGCTGTGCTCCTTTACATACAGTAGTATCTGGCAAGGTTGTTAAGTTAGGGGCTATAGCTATCTTTACATTTATAGCCTTTACTAGAGTGGAATCATTACATCCATCACTAAGGCTAACGTAATAGATTGTACTTTGGTTAGGGTTAATAGTAATAGCATTTTCAGTACTTCCTACTCGAAGCCAGTAATAGTTATAATTACCATCTCCGCCAATTCCTTTTGCCCAGAGGGTAATTCTGCTACCCTGGCAGATAGTAGTATCATTAGTAGTTTCTATACGCAAAGGAGGGTGAATTTTAGCAGTAATAAAAGTGTCTATACTTGTGCAACCATCGTAAGCGGAGACGTAAAAGGTGGTAGTGGATTGAATTTGTACTCTTACTTGCGGATCTTGAGCAATGACATTTCCTAATAAGCGCCAGGTATAGATATAGTTTCCTGTTCCCTGGTGGGCTTTTGCCCAAAGAGTAAAGGGTTGGTTTTTGCAGACCGTAGGTGCTGTACTAAAGCTGTGCCAACTCAGCGGTGGATTTACTCCCCCTACTCGAATAGTGATAGCTTTTTCTACTGTTTCACAAATATTTAATGCTCTTATCCAGTATCGGGAGGTAGTAGCAGGACTTATTTCTAGAGAGGATCCTGTACTTAAAAGGATACCCGCTTCGTTATACCATTGCAGCAAGCTACCTTGAGGATTTCCACCGCTAGCTCTTGCCCAAAGCTGAGCTTTTTGAGAGGGACAAATGCTAGTATCAGAAGAGGTGAAAAGCTTCAAGGGATCATGAAAATGAATTTGAACTGTTCGAAATAAAGTGTCTGTAATGCAACCGCCGCTTACGGCTAGTTTTAATGGTCCGGAGGTAGGGGGTATAAAGGAAATAGAACGCCCTGGGTATCTATTTCCTTCAAAATACCAGTCATACTTTAGCTCCAACGATTCAAAAGAAACTTGAGGAGTTAGAACAATTTGTTGTCCTTTGCATAGGATAGTATCTGTAACTAAATGAATCTGGGGCAAGGGTAATACTTTTACGTAAACATTTTGCTTTTTACGAGTGCATCTATCCCTAGTTTCTAATTCAAGAATAGTATTTTGTGGCGTTTGATAGTTTAAAGTTGAGGAGATAGGTAAATTGTTAAGATAAAAAGTAGGAGTTCCCCAAGCATTAAGTGCCCTGAGCTCCAAAGTA
This sequence comes from Bacteroidia bacterium, assembly GCA_025057395.1. GTDB lineage: Bacteria > Bacteroidota > Bacteroidia > J057 > JANWXU01 > JANWXU01. The sequence goes on from JANWXU010000106.1 coordinate 6,627, forward strand.
AAAGGCTTATTAGGGCAAACTGAAATAATAGTATCTGGCAAGACTTGGAATTGTAAGTGTTCAGGTGTCAAAGTAACTTTAATAGTAGCTCTAGCTGAAGGTTGTGTGCAACCGTCTTTAAGGATTACAGTGTATTGTTCTTCCTGTTCAATTACTACTTCTAAAGTGGAATTTTGACTTACTTTTTGTCCCCAGCGATTTTGCCATTCCCACTGGTAGGCAGCAGGTATTCCGCCAAGGCCATATGCTTTCAAAGTAACGAGGCTTCCTTTGCATACTACCGTATCGGTTGAAGCAAAAATATGTAAAGGTTCTAGTAAGTTGATTTTTACTTTCTTTTGCAAAGGTGTTTGTAGGCAGCCCCCTGTAACTTCCACAGTATACTCAGTAGGCTCCGTAGGGCTAATATTTAAGAATTGCCCTATGTGTTCTTGGTTAGTACCCCACTTCCATTTATATTGTAAGTCACTAGCAGCTGGCAAAGCCTGGGCAAAAAGAGTGGTACTACTTCCATAGCAAATCGAAGTGTCGTTGTTAGTTCTTAAAGTAGGTAAAGTAGAAAGAATAACCTGAAAGTGTACTGTAGTATCTTGGCAACCATCACTGATTCGTACTTTATAGCGGCTGGAGCTAGTAGGAGTTACGGACCATGAAGCATTTCCAGCTTGAGAGCTATTATTCCAGTAGTAAAAGTAATTCCCACTGCCGCCACTTACCCTAGGAGTTAGAACCAAAGTTTGACCAGGACATATGGTAGTATCTTGTAGGCCTTCAATTTTAAGAGTTCTAGGAATCATCTTTATTTCAAACTCAAAAGGAGAAGAACTTCTATTACATCGGTCATTAGCAATTATTCTATAGCGACCACTCATAATAGGGGTAAAATTCCAATTTGGTCTATTTCCTATACTTCTTGCGTTAGGATCTTCCCAGCGGTATAAATAAGGTCCACCACCTCCTCCTACTGCAATTGCAGTTAATGTTAAACTTTGACCTGCACAAAGAGTAGTATCTCTTAAATTGCTACGAATAATAGGAGCAGGAAAGATATTAATTCTTATTTGTCTTTGGATATCTTGTGCAATGCATAAGCCTTTAATTTGCAAAGAATATACTTGTTCACTTGTGGGAGCAATTAATAGGTTAGGTCCTGTATGTTGGTTACCGCTGGGCAAAAGCCAACGATATTCGAAATTATCAGGTATTCCCAAAGTAACCAATTCAGCTTTTAGTTGTAAAGAAGTACCTAAACAAACAGTAGTATCCGGGCTTATTCTAAATTGAGGTATTGGAAATAAATGGATACTAAAGTTTCTTGTCAGTGTAGTACAGCCGTCTTTTACATTTAATGTGTAATTAACTGGGGCTACAGGAGTTATTTGTAAAACAGGCTGAGTATTACTAATTCCTTCCCAACTGAATTGATAGTTACCACTGCCTTTATTAATAAAGGCACGCAACTCAATGGTAGTATTAGGACAAATGGTTGTATCTTGTTGCGGAAAAGTTTGAATTTCTAAAGGAGGAAAAACATTTATTTTAATATTTTTTACCTGTCTTTGGCCACATCCGTCCCGAGCTACCACCGTAAAAGTAGTAGTATGAGAGAGGTTAATAGTTAAAGTAGAATCAGTACTAGAAGGGGTAGTTTGCCAGTGGTAACTATAAGGAGATTTTCCGCCCCTAGCTCGAGCCCACATTGTAATTGCGGTATTGGGGCAAATATTTGTGTCTTGGCTGGTAAGGAGGATTATAGGTGAATAAATATTTACCTTTACAGTTTGAGTTTGAGCAGAGGGTGTACAACCATCGTAATAGTAAGCTGTGTAAATAGTATTTTCTGTAGGCTGTACTTGTAAAGCGTTGCCTAGATAGTATCCATTATTCCATCGCCACTCAATAATAGGTGAGGTAGAGAGAGGGGGCCAAACGCTTGCTTTTAAAGTTATGGAGCTACCTGTACAGATTGTAGTATCGTTACTAACTTGCAATCGGCTAATAGGTTTAACTTGGATTACAATATTTTTACTTAAGGAAGAGCAAGCATCTGAAACTGTTAGTGTGTAAGTAGTGCTGGTAGAAGGACTAATAACAATTTCGGAAGTAGAATATTCGCCTGGTTTCCAATTATAGTTGTAGTTTCCGCTTCCGCTCAAAGGTGTAGCGTTCAAAGTAATAGTTTGTCCTTGGCAAATGGTAGTATCGGAAGTATTAGTTTTTATGCTTAGCAAGGGGTGAGTTTGGATGGAAATATTTTTTTGCAAAGAAGAACCACAAAAATCTTGAAGCTGAGCGCTAAAAGTAGCATTCCTAAAGTGAGCTGTGCTATGCAATACTGAAACCCTTTCGCCTAATAAATTTCCGTTTTGCGCCCATCGTAAATTTAGCGGAGCCATGCCGCCGCTAGTTTCAGCTTGAATGGAAAAAGACTGTCCGTAACATAATAGTGTATCGGAAGGAATAAGCCGCAGTGAAAGAGGAGGTGGTACATTTATTTGAAAATTAAAAATGAGAGGCTGTGTTTGACAAAGGTCTGTTACGCTAAGCCTATAGGTTGAAGAGGTACGTGGAACAATAGACAAGATAGGTCCTCTTTTTTCTCCTTCAGGGGTTTGCCATCGAAAGTCAATTTGTCCGCTTGTGCTTATGATTTGTGGGCGTAAACTAAGAGATGTTCCTGCGCAGACTAATGTATCGCGCAATGGAGCTATACGAAGGACAGGTGCTATTTGGATTTTAATTCTACGCACAGCAACGGTACAGCCATCTTCCACTTGCAAAGTAATTTCTTGAGGTTGAGTAATAGATGCTTCAAAAAGCGGAATAGTTTGAATTGGACCATTGTTCCATCGGTAGGTATAGTTTCCTGTACCGCCGCTTACATGAGGTTGGAATCTAATTCTAGACCCTTGGCAGACCGTTGTATCTTGAGGAATTTTGTTAATAACGATACTTAAAGCATTTGGATTAGGCTGTCGAATTCGTGCCCAAATGCTATCGCTTGCAATAGGAATATTAGGGCAGGCATCTTTTACTATCACTTTTATTAATGTATCACGATAAATAGTAAAAGTCTGAGGGTTCCCTGCTCCATCTCTTCCCCATTGGTAGATAGGGCGTTCTGTACCGCCGCTTGCGATAGCAGTAATGGTAATATTTTGTCCTGCGCAAATTGGAGAATTGCTACTTATTAAGCGTACACTTAGGGGGGGAGTATCTTCTATCCACAAAGTATCTCTTAAAGTTTGGAAAAAGCAAAGGGGCGAAGTAGTTTCAAAAACGATGAACCGAGTACCCTGGTTACCACTACGAAAAAGAGGAATGATTTGAAAAGTTTGAGTTCGTTCTCCAGGGTTAAAAATGATGCTATCCCTAATACTAGGAGTGATAAGGTAGTCTATTCCTAGTGAGGCAGTACCACCGAGGCGAAGCTTAAAAGCTTGGCGGGTGCCAATAGCTACATTTCTCTGTAAGCGAAAGCTACCATTGCTGCAACCTTCTTGAATAAACTTTCGGTTTACTCTCTGGGTTGTTCCCTCTACAAAAGAGAGAGCTGCTGCTGTACTCTGAAAACTCTTGGCTTCCAAAAAAACGCCTGAATCATAACCGCCATCGCCTACGTCGGCAATGGCTAATTTGATATGATAAACTTGGCAAGGTTCTAAAGGGTAATATTCGGCAAGCAATACTGTAGTATAACCATTATAATCTAAAAAACGGTAAGCTCTATCGGCGGGCCTATCATTTCTGCGAAAATATTGAGCGTGATTTAGCTCGTTAATAGTATTGATTCTTACAGGAATAGTGGTTTGGGGAATAAGGGCGATATTTTTTTTCCCTACGATTCCGGGTCCGCTAAGGAAAAAGCCAAATACGTCATTGAAAGGAGAACCAGAGGGGTTACGGGGGGTAGGAGCAAATTCAGGGTATTCTTCAGAAGCAAAAACATACTTAAAACGTAAAGTATCGGAGGTGGCACGAAAATCAAATTCTATAATGCTAGCGTCTTTGGTGCGGAAGTTAAGACTACCTGAGAGTAAATCTAGATCAGGATCTCCAGTGCGGTTATTATCAGTACCCGTATTATTAGGAGGGTAAGAATTAGGACCTATGATATTGAAGGTTTGTCCATTAGTAAGTACAATGCCGCTATCGGCTCCCAAAATTTGAGAAAAGTCTCGGAATTTTCCATACGAACCTGGAGCGAGGCGAAATGTAATATTAAATGCTTCAATTCCACTACCTAACAACATGTTCCTTATTAGTTGTTCGGGAGTAAGCTGATTATTAATTACAATTTGGCTATAGCTTGTTAGGCTCCAAAATAAGATACTAAAGAGAGCAGAAAGAGCCTTGGGCTTAAGATCGATTGTTATTTGAGCAACTGCCATTTTGCAGGCTTTTTATAGAATAAAACTAGGAAAAAATACAGTTTTGAATTTGGATATGATTAGTTTAGTACATTTAAACTTCCTTGACAAGACTTATCCAACTAGCTACTATTCATTGGTGTACAAAAAAATCAAAAATATAAGAAGCAATAAGAACAAATCAAACTAAATGGCTAGCATGAAAAGAAAAAGTAAAAATCTATTACGTGTAATAGAAAAATTAGTTGGTTTGGCTTATGTTATAATTTTTATGTTGAAGTATTTGTATTTATCTTTCGCTATCTTGTTGTACATACATAGGTTGCTTAGGTTTGCTTTTTGGGGATTTGCGTAAGAGCGTTGTCTTTGGTTTTTCCTTCGAGTAGCGCAAGTAGCGATAGTGGGGCCACAGATGAGAGGAATAACCAAGAGCGTGTCTCTTCTTCTTTTTGTTTAGCTTCGGCCAAATAAGTGTTAGCAGGATAACTAATAAATAATGGATGGTGCTTGGGTAGAATGAAGAGAAATAAGGAGTGTCCAGTTTTATTTTCTTGCGTATAGGAAGGTAGGCGCACGGCGGTGGGAAGTTGACCGCGTAGCAGCTTTGGCGCATGAGCTAAGTGGAATCCTCGAACTTGTGCATGTCTCCACGATCCGATGATATGTATATATATGCAGCTGTGCAGTTTGGGGTTCCAGGGATTAATTAGAATAAAAAAAATATGTTGCTGTTATTCAATTTTGTAGTAAAAGTCTTTTTTTATTGGTGCATTATTGCTAAGCTTGTTTAGCTTAGCGCCAAATGTGCTTGGAAAAAAATACTCGAATTTTACCTTATTAAAAAAGGTAAATCAAGTAATAGTATATTAATTTTTTCTTACCACCCCTACCACCAAAAGGTTCTTTTTTTTGACCTACAAAAAGTTTTATTTTTACCCTGCTTTATAAGCCCTTTTTATGCAAACTTCTGTACTTCTTCCCTATGGCATAAGCGATTTTACTAAGATTGCTGAGCGGGGGTATGTTTTTGTTGATAAGACGTCCTACATTGAGCTTCTAGAGAAAAATGGAGAAAGTTATGTTTCTTTTCTTCGTCCACGTCGTTTTGGCAAGAGCCTTTTTATTTCTTTGCTTAGTTGTTATTACGATATTGCTTACAGGGAGCGCTTTGAAGAATTATTTGGCAAATATTACATTGGTAAAAATCCTACGCCTTTTGCCAATAGCTATCGTATTTTGACTTTTGATTTTAGTGGAATTTCAGCAGAAAATGCTAAGTTGACTTATCAGGGATTTTTAAATAAAGTGCGCAGGTATGTGAAACACTTTTTGCTGTCGTTATCCTATTTTTTCTTCTTCTCAAGTGCAGGCTATTCTTTCTCAAAAAATACGCCCGAACAGATTATAGAAGAACTTTTTCTGTGTTATCCGCAAGATGTACCTATTTATTTGCTTATTGATGAGTACGATCATTTTACGAATGATATTTTGCTGCGAAGTTTGGGGGAGTTTCGGAGTATGGTAATGCGAAGTGGGTATGTGCGCAAGTTTTACGAGGTAATTAAAAGTGCTACGCGGATAGGGGTAGTGGATAAAATTTTTATTACTGGTGTTTTGCCCGTTACGCTTGATAGCCTTACCAGCGGATTTAATATCCTAAAGCACTTGACTCATCACGAAGAATACCAAGCTATGATGGGCTTTACGGAAGAGGAGGTAAGAAAGCTTTTGCGTTTGGTAGTAGGTCAAGATTCTGCCAAAGAAGAAGAAGTCATGCAAGAGATGCGCTATTATTATAACGGGTATAAGTTTATTCCTGATTCGGCACAAAATCTTTATAATTCTGACATGGTGTTATATTTTTTGGAGGAATACAAGCGCAAGCATACGTATCCACGTCAGATGTTAGATGCGAATATTGCGCCTAATTATTTTCGTTTGAAGCAGGTATTTCGTTTGGCTGAGGAGGTGGGTGCAAGGGAAGTGATAGATGAGATTTTAGAAAAGGGTAGGGTTAAGGGCGAGCTAGTGTATCAATTTAATTTTGAAGGGCCTATAGGCAGGAAGGAGTTTATTAGTTTGTTGTATTATTTAGGGAGTTTGACGTTGGAGGGGGAGACATTGGGGGGGTTGATGATTTTTCGGATTCCCAATAAGGTGATAGGGCAGCTGTACTGGACGTATTATGCGTATCTTTTACAGGAGGAGGCGCAGATGGCTGGGGGGTCTTCGATTTTACAAGGGATTTTGGATGAGATGGCGGAAACGGGGGAGGCTCGTCCTTTTTTCGAATATTTCGAGTTTTTTTACAAGTTCTTTCGAACCGGGATTTTCGGGGTTTGAGTGAGAAGCATATTAAGTTGGCGTTGATAGCTTTTTTGGTGCAGGCGAATATATTTGACATAAGGAGCGAGCGGGAGGCTGAGGGTGGTGGGTATTTGGATATTGAGTTATTGATGCGGCCTTCGGCTCGGGGCATACATCATGAGTTTGCGTGGGAGGCGAAGTATCTGAAGAAGGAGCAGGAGGGGCTAGTGGGGGAGACGATAAATCGGGCGAAGGAACAGCTTTTGGGGTATTATGGTAGGGATAGTTTTTTGCAGAGTAAGCAGATGTTGCATTTGGGGGTAGTGGTGATTGTGAGGGATAAGGTATATTACGAAGAAATAGAGCGGTAGGCGGGCGTGGAAAAAAATAGTAAGAAATATAAGAAAAAAATCAGAAAGGTATTGCGCAAGGGGGTAAAAGTGCTTAGTTTTGT
>JANWXU010000107.1 GCA_025057395.1 Bacteroidia bacterium
TTAAAGTATTGATATAAAACCGAAGCCCAAAAGACTCTTATTAATCCTATTGTTAAAATAAAGACGGAGACAAACAATAGCAACTTTTTGAGTTTACAGTAATTATAGTTCATAGTCTATGAAAAATTTATTGAGCTAATATACTACAATTTTATTGAATGTATTTGCCTACTCTAATTTAAGGACACATTTCCAAGTATTAGAAACAATCTAAATTACCTCAAAAATTAAACGGAGTTTCAATAAGTTCTTATATTTGAAAGAAGCAAAGTAATAGTAGTATTACTATGTTTTGTAGTTTTTGACTGCGTATATGCGATTTTGGCATAACGATTCTAAAATTTAGTTTTTTACATAAAGCGCTTTTTTAAGGATATTCTTGTAGAAAGTACATTACTTTGTAATATTTTAACATTTATGGAGAATTCGAATAGCTCTAACTACTCAAAAGTTTATATTTTGTGTGTAGACGATGATAGAACAGTACTTAATAGTTTAAGACATGAATTATTTGAAGGTTTAAAAAGAATTTACAAAATAGAGATTGCAGATTCGGGAGAGGAGGGCTTAGATATTTTGAATGAACTATTAGAGCAAAAATTTATAGTTCCTGTAATTATCTCTGACCAGCTTATGCCTGGAATGAAAGGAGATGAGTTTTTAGCACAAGCTCATGCTATTTGTCCTACTACTCGTAAAATTTTACTAACTGGTCAAGCAACTACTGAGTCGGTAGCTAAAGTTATTAATAGTTGCGGACTTTATCGCTTCATAGCTAAACCGTGGAATAAAGAGGATTTGGTACTGACCGTTGAGCAAGCTATTAAAAGTTATTTTACCGATTTGCAATTAGCCAATTCTATAAAAAATATTCAGCTACTCAATGAATATGCTACTGTACTGGGAAAAGAAGTAAGTTTAATGGGGTGGATAAATACTTTTATTCATAAAGTACTTCAAGATACCCACACTTCTAGAGCCTTATTAATTATTCATCTGGACGCTGCCCAAACTTACTATGTTCACGGCTGGATGAATGAAAGAAAGGAGGTTCTTATAGAAGAAGTAGAACCTTTTCAACTAGATGAATTCTATCCTGTGCAAGTAATCACAGAAACTTTACGAGAATCTAAAAAATATGTACACAATTGGAATACAGATACGCATTTTGCAGAGTTTCACTCTTTTTATTGCGCTCCCTTTATTAAAGAGGGGTATACATTGGGCTGTTTGTACTTAGAGAGTGGTGAAGAAGAGTATTTCTTTGAAGAACCAGTGATTGAGTTTTTGGATTCTTTAGTGAATCAGGCTGTTATTACTTTAGAAAATGCAATATTATACCAAAATTTAGAGCAAAAGGTAAAAGAAAGAACGCTAACAATAGAGCAGCAAAAAAAAGAAATTGAAGCTAAAAATAAGGATATTACCGATAGCATCCAATATGCTCGGCGTATCCAATATGCAATATTGCCTAACCAAGAGATTTTGAGTTCTCTTTTTCCTAATTTTTTTATTTTTTACCTACCCAAAGATATTGTTTCCGGAGATTTTTATTGGTTTACTCAAATTAATAACTGCTTTTATATTGCAGCTGTAGATTGTACGGGGCATGGTGTACCTGGTGCTTTTATGGCGGTTTTAAGCCATTCTCTTCTCAATCAAATTGTTATTGAAAAGAAAATAGACGAACCCCAAGAGGTTCTTACTATTCTAGATAAAAGTATTTTCCAATTATTACAATCAGAGATAGATACTATAGAGCCCAATATGGATAATACAAATAATATAGCCGATGGAATGGAAATAGCTTTTTGTAAGATTGATTTGAGTAATTACTTATTAACTTTTTCGGGTGCCAATCGTCCGTGTTGGATTACTCGTAATAATCAACTATTCGAGCTTAAGCAGGATAAAAAGTCAATTGGAGGTCTAAAGTGGTGTGCTATAGACGCTGCTTTTAGCAGTAAAATGTGGAAGCTAGAAAAAGGAGATCGTATTTATTTATTCACAGATGGGATTACGGACCAATTTGGGGGAGAAAAGCTAAAGAGATATACCAGAACTCGATTTGAAAAATGGATACTTAATCATCAAGATTGCTCTTTGCAAGAACAAGGAAAACTACTAATTGAAGAATTTAATGACTGGCGTAGGGGCGTTGAACAATTGGATGATATTTTAGTATTAGGATTTGAGTATACTTTTGAGTATACTTTATCTTAGTTAAGTAAGCTTATCTTATTGAATCTGTGTTTTGCTTAAATCCAGTAGCTTTTTGAGTCAACGAAATAATTTATGGGTTATGTTATTTTTTTTCGAGCAATAATAAAAAATTCCTTGTCTTTTCTTTCGGGAACAGAGTTATAGCATTTTTCGAGCTTCAAAATATCAAATTTTTTTTCGAAGAGTTTTTGATATTCTTCTAGGCTCCCCCCGTAAGGGGGCCCCTGCTTAGTTAGTGGAAAATTGAACCATACTCCTACTAGTTTTCCGCCTACCTTTAGAAGCTCGTGCACCCTTTGAACATAGGTAGAACGCATGCTAGGAGGAAGGGCACAAAAAAATGTTTGTTCCATAATCAGGTCGTACTTACCAGCATGCTCAAAAAAGTCGCTATTAAAAATTTTATGCTGTGGAATTTGGGGATATTTCTCTAAAATTTGCGAAACTGCCCATTCGCACCACTCTATTATCGTAACATTTCTAAACCCCTTATCATATAAGTAAGCTGCTTCGTGTCCTAACCCTGCTCCCGGTATTAAAATGGCTATTTGTTTATTCTTTAGTTGATCAACATACTCTTTTATCGGAATACTTACCCGACCTAAATCCCATGGAAAATCATGATTAGTATATCGCTCTTGCCAGTAATTTTTATCATAAGTAGAGAACATTTTTATTTATTTTAAGTTTTTTATAAGAACCTCTGCTTGATGAATAAAACAAAATTAATTTCAAGATTTTGGATTTATAATGGAAGGATATTGTAATTTGAAAATAATACAAGTTGAAGTTACTCCCAACCCTAGGGCGTGTAAATTTTATGTAGATAGTGAAATATTAAAGGAAGGTGCCTTTGAAATTAGAAAAACAAAGAAGAGTGGAGTAATTTTTTTAGATGAATTATTAAGCCTAGAATGGGTGGATTCTATTTATGTAGGGAATCATTTTTTTACAGTTCTCAAAAATGTAGATACCGATTGGCAAGAATTCATTCCAATTATAAAAGAATATGCTGCTGATTACTTTAGTGTATCGGACTGGAATTTATTAACTCCTAATTGCCAAAATGCTTCTAATTGGGGCTTTATTTCTGAATTTTTCGCGCGTTTTATTTTGCCCGCTACAGAAAAAGATGGAGGGGGTATTTTTTTGCAAGGGTATGATTCAAAAGCAGGAGTGGTAGAAATTAAAATCAGTGGTGCTTGTAGAGGCTGCCCTTATACTCGTGAAACTTTGTTAAAAGGAATATTAAGGCCTTTGCATGCGCAGGATATAGGAATAAAAATTTTGAGAGAAGTGGAATAAAAGCTTAAACTAGCAGTAGAGACTATAAACTATTTAGTACGGCTAATACAAGCTTTTGAAAATTATAAAAAATAGGTAAATTGATGGCAGAAGCCCTATCGTATATATCATGATAGTGAGGAGCTCCTCCTAGAGTATAGAAAAAAAGAGCAGGTATTCCTTGCAGCGTAAAAGGATAATGATCGCTATTAGGAGCATTACTTCTTAACTTAAGAGGATAAGTATGCTTTAGAAAGCCATGCTTTTCTTTAAATAAATTGAAAAGTTGAGGATAATTTGTGCCTCCAACTGCCATTATACCCTCCTCTCCATTTCCTAATAAATCAAAATTCAAAACGAACTTGATTTTTCTAAGTAACTCTGGAGAAACATTTTGAGTAAAGAAAAAAGAACCTTCTAACCCCGTTTCTTCAGCACCAAAAGCAATAAACAAAGCACTATATTTTAAGGGACGATGAGTTACTTTTCTAGCCAATTCCAAGAGAAAGGCTACCCCAGAGGCATTGTCGTTGGCACCATAAAAAATAGCATTCTCTAGCATTCCTAAATGATCATAATGGGCGCAAAAAACAATTAGTGAATCTGCATAAAGAGTTCCAGGTACATATCCTACTACATTTTGAGTTTGAATTGTTGCTAGTTGACTTTGTATTTGAATTTGCACTTTGCTTGCCTTTTGCAAAAGAAGAGTATCTTGGGTAGCAATTTCTACTATGGGTAGCTTTTCTATTTGCTTAGAAAAAGTATGGGTTAGTTTTTTTTTCAGAAGAATAATTCCTTTCGCTTTTTTGGCTTGAGCTAGACTTATTGCATCGGGATAGGACTTTGTACCCTTAAAGGCTTCTTCTTTGATAGCTATAAATTGTGAGTTGAAATTTTTTTTCCATTTATGAGGGGAATGATAATCTAAGTAAGTTAGTCTAAACTTTCCTTGTATAGAAGGGGCTGTAGCAGCTACTATGAAATCTTTGCCAGCTTCTAAGGGCTTTTTATCAACTTTTAATTTTGCACTTTGGATGAGATTAATTTGAATAGTAAAGTATTGAAAGTAGGAATCAAAATAAGGTTTAAGTCCTATTTTTTGAAATTCCTGGGCAATAAATTGAGCTGCTCTAATATGTCCTCCCTTATGATACCCTCTTCCGGCTAAACTATCATGACTTAAAATTTGAATATACCAACGTGCTTTTTGTAGGGCCTCTAAAGAGTCGGTTAAGTTTTGAGCAGTAGCTTCTGGGTAGTTTATGCAAAAATATGATAATAATGAGCTATAAATAAAACCTAATATTCTTTGCATTTAGTTTGTTAGTTTTAAATATAATAGCTAAGGGTTCCACAAAAATTGTGATTAGGCTTTGCACTATATATAGTATAAAACTATTAATTTGCAAGTTGATTTGAATACAAAGAGTTACGAAAATTTTTTCTAGGCTTACATATTTTGTTTGATTATGAAAAAACTCTACACTTATTTGGGGGGCGTATTTTTTGCTTCTATTGTTTTTGCTACGTTAGTAAGTTTTCAGGCTGGATATTCTCAAACTTGGTATGTAGATAAAAACAATCCGCTGCCTGGCTCTGGAAACGGAACCCTACAAAATCCTTTTAAAACTATCTCGGCCGCTATCCTTGCTGCTAATGCTTGGGGAGCAAACCCTAATAATACTAATGTTCAAAAAACAATATTTGTGGCTCCCGGTCTATATACCGGCGAGCTAAATATGGGAATAACAGTAAGCCGCCTTAAAATTACAGGTAATCCTGGTTCTTTAAGTGTTCCGGGTCCCGATCCTAATGCTCCTATCATTGATGGACAAAATGCTAATGCTTATGCATTCAATATTGCTGCAGGGGTAGATAGCGTTATCATAGAAGGTTTTTTTATTCGTAATTATAATGGTACTCCTAATCTTAATGCCCCGGCTATTCTGGGGAATACGTTTGGCACGGGAATTAATATTGTTAATACAGTGAATAATAACTCTACTCATATATATATTACAGATAATGAATTTTCAAATTTAGCGACAGCAATATTTCTTACTTCTCCAGGAAGTTCTACCACTGTATTAGGGGGGCTATTCGATAACTTGATGATTAAAAATAACATAATAAATACAGTAGGTAATAGTTTCCATGGTATTTACATCGAAAATCCTAATAACGCCTTAATTGAAAACAATCGTATTATAGGTAATAATGTAGTAAGTGCAGAAGTAGGCCTAGAATTAAGCATAAGAAATAATACTAATCCTGTTCAAACCATTACTGCAGAAAACATAACTATTACCAATAATCGATTTGAATATAACCAGCATTGTAATTTGGTAATAAATGCACGGTCTAATACGTCTAATACTATATTTAGGAATTTTACTATTCAAAATAATTTTTTTCTCAATAACAATACTACTGTCTCTAATATCAACGCTGCAATTAACAACTACACTAATGGTGGACGCTTAATTCGAATTAGTGATAATGGGCAAAATAACCCGCGTATATCTAATATTAATATAACTGATAATACTTTTCAGTACTTAATTACAAATGGTACCAATTCTAATGCTCAGTCTAATTGGGCAATTCGAATAGAAGATGCACAGGGGCAAAATACGTTTTTAAGAAATGCTTATACTTCTACTTTTTCTCCAGCTTCATTGACAGTAAATACTAGCTGTGGAGAATTCCATGCTCTTTCTTTCGATTACGATAATAACCCTGGGGATTGGCTCATTCAAGATAATACACTTACAGGACATAATCTAAATAAACCTAATGACGTAGGCGCCGCTATTCATTTCTGGGACCTTACAAGCCTTGTTCAAACTTTTAATATTCAAAATAATTTCATCAGCAACTTTGTAAGTGCGGCTAGAATCCGAAATACCATTTCGGCTGCAGAAATTGGCAGAATAAGTATGCGTTTTAATCATTTAGCAGGTAATAGAGTAGGAGTAGTAAATAATGGGGGAGGCTTATTTGATGCCAGCTTTAATTGGTGGGGAGATAGAGATGCCCAAAATGTAGGCGATTACGTAGATGGACAAAACGTACCTATTGCTCCTTTATGTGGCACTGCTTCTGCTTGTGATGTTAACTCTGGCCAGAGTTATAACGTTACACCAGGAGGCTTAGGCTTGCCTAGCATTCCTAGTGTAGACTATACACCATGGTTAGATGTAGGTACGGATATGTCTACTATGGTAGGTTTTCAGCCTAATTTAAGTTATTTACATGTAGATAGAGCAAGTCCACAGTCTCCTGGTTTAATGGGTACTCACTGCCGTGTAACGAGTACTACGCCTTACCCATTTTGTGGAAGTTATGGTAGAGTAGGGGAGGCACTAGAAGAAATTTTAGATAATGGAACTATCTACATTTATGATAGGGGAATAGACGCCTTCTATAATGAAGGCTATACTAATGAAGTGAAGCGTAATGTAAAATTTGATAGCAACGGAGAACCTATTATTGATAATCTCAAAATGAATACTACTAACCCTAATGCTAAACTAACTTTACTTGCTTCTATTCGGGTTAGTAGAGAATTAAACTTACAATCTGGAAAAATAGAACTTGGAAATAAAAATCTCACAGTAGTTTGTTGGCCCACCCAGGGCCTTAATCTAAAACCTATTGTGCAGCCTATAATATCTGGTGGTAATAGTAATAGCTATGTAATTACGAATGGAATAGGAAAATTAAGAAGGGACTGTATAGGCGGAGGAGTAACAGCCCTGAATACAGATGGTACTTATGATCCTGTGAAATTTCCTATAGGTACCATTTCTCATTATTTACCTGTAACCTTTCAAAATACGCAAAGTGACCCTAATTTAGCGCCCGATAGAATAGGCATTAGAGTAGTGGAGCAAGTACAAGAAATACCAGGTGTTTTTGGAAATCCATTGAGTTCTGTAGTACAAGCTACGTGGTTTATTGATGAAGCTTGCCCTAATAATGTGCCTGCTTGTACTTATGCTCCTAGTTTAAATGCTTTTCCTAATGGTTTTACAAATAATAATGTGAATTTAACTTTAGAATGGCCTGCTAGTGCAGAAGGACCTACTTTTAATAGAAATGCTTGTGTGATAAAAGAATTTACAAGCAATGCTTGGATTTCTGTACCGGGTAATGGGGGAACTACAAGTGCTGCTAATGGTATTGGTCCTTATAGCCGTACTGCTAATGGATTAACAGGACAATTTATAGAAAAAGCCTTTGCTGTATTTTCTGAATGTCCTGTTCCGCCAGTAGCGCCTGCAACCGTAGCTCGTTGCGATGCAGGCCCCCTGACTTTTACTATTACTTATGGTACTCCTGTAACGCCTCCTGTGATACCCGACGGTATTTATATTTATGAAGTTCCAACAGGAGGAGTGCCTATAGCAATATTCAATACCTCGCCTGTTACTTTTACAACCCCTCCTTTGGCATTGGGGACTGCAAAAGATTATTACATTACTACCTTTAAAACAGGAAGCTGTGAAAGTAAACGTATAAAGGTTACGGTCTCTGCTGCTGCCGCTCCTAGCACTCCTATTGTTGATGCCCCTATTGTAGCTCGTTGCGGGCCTGGCCCAGTAACTTTTAGCGCAAAGATGGGAGCCCTAGCTGGCAGTGCTATTCACCTAATTTCTGATATTAATAATCCTGCAAGTATTGTAGCTACCGCCACTGCTCCCGATCCTCAGGGGAATTATCTCTTGACTACTCCTGCTATTACTACAACTACAAATTATGGAATTATTGCTTCCACTAATAACCTTTGCAATAGTGCCGCAATTCCAGTGCAAGCAGTTATTAATTCGTTGCCGGCAGCACCCACTGCACAAGATGCTACGCGCTGTGGACCGGGTATTATTACTTTTTCTGTAACAATGAATACTCCAGCGGGGAATCTAGTACAGCTTTATTCTACTTCTATTCTAGGTGCTCCTATTGCTAGCGATAATACTTTTCCTTATGTTCTTTCGGTAACAATTAATAATACAGTAACTTGGTATGTAGAAGCAGTAAATACAACTACAGGCTGTACCAGCGCTACTCGAACTCCGGTTGTACTGAACGTGGCGAACCAGGTCATAGGTACGCCTTCTGTTATAAATTCATTAATTACGCGTTGTGGTGCCGGAGAGGTGAGTATTCCTACTACTATGGGTACTCCCCCAGGAGACCGTTTCCGTGTATATAATGCAGACTTGCCAGGAGGTACTTTACTATATGAATCGCCTATTATTAGTGGTAATACTTTTACTATTTCTCTAAACGTAGTTACTTCTTCAACTTTTTATATTTCTGCCCTGGAGAGCAATACAGGTTGCGAGAGTAATCGTACTCCTGTAAGTGTTCAAATTGAAGAAATACCTGTTCCTCCGTTTGTTCCTAGTCTTACTCGTTGCCAGGCATCTGTATTTACTTTTACAGCTACACTAGGTTTGCCTTCGGGGATTGGAATTCGAGTATATAGTTTAGCTAATGCTTCAACGCCTATTTTTACAGACGTAGTAGCGCCTTTTGAATTTACAACCCCTTTACTTAACACAACTACTTCATACTTTTTTGCTGCTTTTAATCAATCTTGTGAAAGCTCTCGAACCTTGGCTGTAGCTACCATCGGAACGCCCACTCCTCCTACTGTGAATAATGTGTTTATATGCCAACCTTCAATTGCTACTTTTACTGTTCAGGTTGGGCAAAGTGGCAATTTGCAAGTAAGAATGTTTACTCAATCCAGTGGAGGGTCACCTATACAAGTTACTAATACTTCGCCCTATATACTCTCTACTAATTCAGTTATTTCTACTACTACCACTTTTTGGTTTAGTGTTTTGGATATTGATGCTAATTGCGAAAGTGCAAGGGTGAGCGCAGTAGTGAATTTTAGTACGCCTCCTGCACCGCCACAATCGGGTAGCTTTACGCGATGCGGCGCTGGTAACCTGGTGGTTACAGCAACTTCGATTGATGGATTAGCTAGTGAAATTCGGCTTTATAGTGTGCCCACTGGTGGAATTCCAGTAGCTATCGATAATACTCCGCCTTTTGAATTATCAGCATTTGCTGCTACAAATACTACCTGGTATTTAGAGTCTTATAATGCTAGTACTATGTGTGTTAGTACCAGTCGTACTCCAATAAGTATCACTATAACTCCTGGTATTGGTACTCCTACTGTAAGTGATTTAACTATTTGTGGGCAAAAAGTAGCCACTTTTACAGCTACTATGGGTTCACCAGCAGGTACAGAAATTCGCTTATTTACATCTGCTACTTCCTCTAACCCGGTATTTGTGGATGCATTTCCTCCTTACCTTTTGACTACGCCTATAAATAGCTTAGGTACTAATCAATACTTTATTGCTGCTTTTGATGCTACTCGAAACTGTGAAAGTCAAAGAGTACCTGCCGTAGTAACGGCTATTACACCCCCTGCTGCTCCTGCTGCAAATAATGTAAACCGGTGCGGTAGTGGAGGCGTAACTATTACAGCTACTGTTTCTCAGGGTGCTAATATTCATGTTCGGCTTTATAGTTTACCTTTAGCAGGGTCTCCGCTAATTACTTCTACTAATACTCCATTTTTACTTTCTACCCCTACTCTGAATACCAATTCCACTTTTTACCTCGAAAGTTTAGATATTGCAACGGGGTGCCCTAGTAGTACCCGTACTCCTGTAGTAGCCTTGATCAATCCGTTACCTCCATCGCCTATTGTAAATCCTGTCTCTCGCTGCCAAGGCGGAATAGTTACTTTTACTTTAGTTACAACAACTACAACTAATAATATTACTGCTAATTTGTATGCCAACCCCAACGATAATCTTCCCTTAAGTACGCAAAATGTAGCTCCTTATACTTTATCTGTTTCTATTAATACCACTACTACTTTTTACTTTGAGGTTGTAGATAATACTACTTCTTGTCGGAGTAATCGAGTAGCAAGTGTTGCAAGGGTAGAAGATATTCCGCCAGCCCCTCAAGTTAATAATACGGCACGTTGTAGTACAGGGGTGGTTACGTTTACAGCAACTTTTGCAATGCCTAATCCTAATTACCAAGTGCAATTATATAGTAGTAGTTTGATAGATGCCACCCCGCTGGCTATAGATGCTCAACCTCCTTATTTATTAACTACGCCCATTATTACTACTAATTCCACCTTTTATATAGAAAATTTTAATCCACTTACCAATTGCCGTAGTAGCCGCCTGCCGGTAGTGGCAACAATTCATACTATACGGCCAGGAGCCCCTATTGCAAATGGTGTGACTCGTTGTGGAAGAGGAGAAATAACAATAACTGCTAATTTTACTACTCCTGCTGCCACTGAATTTCGTTTGTACACAAGTAGTACAGCCCTACAACCTATAGCCACTAGTAATACTACACCAGGTTTATTAACTATTTTAGCTAATAGTTCAAGAACTTATTTCCTAAGTGCTTTTGACCAAAGTACAGGATGTGAAAGCGAACGTTCAGAAATTCCAGTTACTCTTCTTACGGCGCCTCCTCCTCCTATAGCTAATGATGTAAGCCGATGCGGAGCAGGCAGTGTAGTACTTACTATTATTTCTCAAGCTAATTCTAATAATATTGAGTTGCGTATATATGAAGCAGTAGATAGCGATATTCCTGTTTTTCAAAGTGTGGGTAATACTTTGGAGTATCAGACTCCTACGTTATTTACAACTACTACTTATTATCTTTCAAGTTTTAATGCAACTAATAATTGTGAAAGTTCTCAAAAAACGCCAGTTACTATTACTATTCATCCCAGACCAGGTAATGTTACTGCTGCAAACCAGACTGTTTGTGGAGGAAATGGGTCTGTAAATTTTGTTCCTATTTTAGCAGCTCCTCAAGCAGATGAAGTAAGGCTTTATACCCAACCTGTAGGAGGCACGCCTATAAATATTAGCAATGTGCCACCTTTTATGCTTTCCTCGCCTGAAGTATTTGTTACTACTATTTTCTACATAGAGGGAGTGTTTTTACAAACAGGCTGCACCTCGCCCCAAAGAACCCCAGTAGCTGCGATTGTGAGCTCTACTCCTTTGCCTGGAGTACCTAGTGCCCAAAATGTAGCGCGCTGCGGCAGTGGAAGTGTTACTTTTTCTATTAGTCCAGGTAATCCGGCAGGTAGTTTATTTCGACTATATACTGTTTCTGCTGGGGGAAGTGCCCTTCAAGAAACTACTTCTTTTAATCTCTTTATACAATCTCCTAGTATTACTACCACTACTACTTTTTATCTAGCTGCTGTAAGTGGTGTTAACGGTTGCGAAAGTACCCGATTTCCTGTTCAGGCTATTATCAATGATATTCCTACTCCTCCTACAGTGAGTGTGCAGCCTTTATGCGGTACAGGCGTAACCACAATTAGTGTGACGATGGGAATAATTGGAGGAAATGAAGCACGTCTTTATTCTACCGAAAGTGGAGGTTCTCTTCTTGGTTCTGCTACTTTTTTCCCTTATATTCTTACTACTCCGGTGGTAAGTGGAACAAGTACTTTTTATGTAGAAAGTTTTAATTCTCAAACGGGCTGTGTAAGTCCTCGTACTATAGCTATTGTTCGTAGCAACACGCCTCCTAGCATTCCAATAGTCCAAAATGTTAGAAGATGTGGTACGGGACCGGTGAATATTACGGTACAAAATGGTGCTGTGGCAGGGGATATATTAAGACTCTATACTCAAGCCCAAGGTGGTTTACCTATAGCGACAGATAATACAGTACCCTATGAATTTACTACTGACTTATTGTTTTCTACTACCACTTATTATGCTGAAGCTTTTCATTCTCAAACAGGTTGTGTGAGTTCTAGAGTACCTGTTGTAGTTACTATCGATCCCAATCCGGGCTTACCTGCCGTGCCCAATGTTACTCGTTGCGGACCGGGGGGGGTACAGATTAAAGCCTTTATGGGGCAGCCTAGTGGAAATATAATTCGAATTTATGATTCTGAAATAGGAGGAAACATAGTGGGTTTTGATAATTCTGCTCCGTATGAAATTAATTTACCTATAGTAAACCAAACTACTACTTTTTACGCAACTGCTTTTAATAGCACAACGGGGTGTGAAAGTGCTAGGGTAAGTGTGGTAGTAACTGTGCATCCAGCATTAGCAACCCCTGTGGCCCAGGCTTTGAGCCGCTGCGGAAGTGGAATCATAACAATTACCCCCTTAGGTTTTAATAATGAAGCTAATACAATTCGGCTTTTTAATACTCCTTCGGGAGGAAGTGTAGTGGCTTCCTCTAATGTTTTACCCTTTACTCTACCTATTACAGTAGCAACTTCTGCTGTATACTACATAGAAGCAATTAATACTATAACAGGTTGTAGTAGTGCAAGAAGTGCTGTGGCTATCAATGTAAATCCTATTCCAGGTAATATTACTGCTGCTAGCCCGCAGCGTTGCGGCGCAGGTTCTTTACTAATTACCCCTATGATGATGCAGCCTTTAGGAAGTGAAGTGCGGCTTTATGAAAGTACTAATAGTTTAAGTCCTCTAGCAGTATCTAATAATTCGCCTTATATTATTCAAACACCTATTATAACTACCACTACTACTTTTTGGATTGCTAGTTTTGATGCTAGTACAGGCTGTGAGAGTTCTCGGGCTAGCATAGTAGCAAGGATAAATCCACAGCCAGGTATTCCATTTGCTAGTAATGTTACTCGTTGTGGTACAGGGGCGGTTACCTTTACAGCTAATGCAGGCTTACCCAGCGGGAATGAATTGCGCCTTTATGCTGAAGCGGTAGGCGGTGTACCTGTTGCTACGGACGCAAGTTTTCCTTACGAACTTGTTACTCCTACCACTGCCATTACCACTACTTTTTACCTTACAAGCTTTAATACTTCTACAGGTTGTGAAAGTAATCGAGTGCCTGTTTTGGCTACTATCCATACGCAGCCTGGTATACCTAGTGCCATAGACCAAGTTCGTTGCGGTAGAGGAAGCGTAACTTTTTCTGTGGAAATGGGAGTGCCCGCAGGTAATAGCATCCGCTTGTATGCTACCAATCAGGGAGGAGCACCCTTGAGTGTTGATAATGCTTTTCCTTATGAACTTACTACTCCTTTTATTAATACCAGTACTGCATTTTACATTGCCAGTGTTAATTCTGCTAATAATTGTGAAAGCGAGCGAATTTTAGTAAATGTTG
>JANWXU010000108.1 GCA_025057395.1 Bacteroidia bacterium
CAAAAAAGCAGTGGCAGGCACATAAAAAGCTATTTGGCAGTCATAGTAAGCACCCAGCAAAACAGAAAGAATACCGTAGGTTTTAGAGCCCGGCTTTGCAACAATGCGCTCTGCTACCTCTCTTTGTAGCATAAAAACCGCTTTTCTGCACTTATTTCTGTTTTCCAAAAGATAGAATAAGATAGGTGAGCTAATATTGTAGGGCAAATTTCCTACAAAAAAATAGTGCTTCTGCCATAACGAAAAATTTAATATGTTTTGGTGTATAATCTGTAAGTGCGGTGCATTGAAGCGAGTTTGAAGAAATTGTACGCTTTCTTTGTCTATTTCTACAGCTTCAATGGGGTTACTTAAGGTTAATAGTTCTTGGGTAAGTATTCCTGTACCTGGCCCAATTTCAAGTATTGTTTCAAAAGGCAGTGGAGTGATAAGTTGAATAATTTTTCTTACAATGTTTTTATCTCTTAAAAAATGTTGTCCTAGTGCCTTTTTAGGAATTACTTTATTCATAAAAAAATTATATAAATTTACGCTTTATCTGATGCAAACAAATATTTTCAAGTTATATCTTAATGAAAGTAACCATAATACAGCAACTAGAAAATAATATTTTCACGGCGATTTTTGTAGATGAGTCTACATTTAAAGCTACGATAAAATATTTACCTTCTGAATTATTAGAGTATAAAACTCAAGAAGAATTTTGTAAAGAAGAGGCTATCAACTTGTATTTTACTACTAAATATCAATTTATAATTTATGCTTTACCTGCTAATGTAACTATAGATAAACTACGTAGAAAGATTTGCACTGCTATTAGTACTGCCAACCAACAAAAAGTAGAGGTGCTCCAAATAGTTTGCTTGCAACCAGCAAACATTCAGGAAGTTGAAAGTTTAGGCATTACATTGGGTGAATTGCCTTACCTATGTAACTATCAATTTTTGAAATATAAGCGAGAAGCTAAAGAAGCCAATACTTTGCAAGAAATAAGGATTCTTACTGATGTGCCCAATGTTGCAGTATTGGTTGCTCAGGGAGAAAAGCTAGGCAATGCTGTCTGCATTGCTCGAGATTGGGTAAATGAGCCTCCTAATGTCCTTAATGCGGTAACTTTAGCCCAAAGTTTAGTAGAGGCGGGAGAAAAGTACGGCTTCAAAGTAGAAGTATTTGACAAAAATAAAATTCAGGAGCTTAAAATGGGAGGCTTGCTAGCTGTAAACCGGGGAAGTAAAACCCCGCCTACTTTCAGCATACTTGAGTATAAGCCGCAAAATGCACTTAATCAGCAGCCGATTGTGCTAGTAGGCAAAGGCATTACTTTTGATACGGGGGGGCTTTCTTTGAAGCCTACAACGGGCAGTATGGACTCCATGAAGTCGGATATGGCAGGGGCAGCTGCAGTAGGCGCTACTTTTATTGCAATAGCTAGTAATCAACTTCCTTACTACGTGGTGGGCTTGGTTCCAGCTACGGATAACCGTCCAGCTGAAGATGCTTATACGCCTAATGATGTGATTACTATGTATGATGGAACTACTGTAGAGGTGCTAAATACGGACGCTGAAGGTAGAATGATTTTGGCAGACGCCCTTTCCTTTGCAAAACAGTATAATCCCGCCATTGTAATTGATTTAGCTACTTTAACAGGTTCGGCGGCAATGGCAGTAGGTACAAATGCCATTGTAATGTGTGCTACTGCTGATAGAAAGGTAGTAGATAAATTAATAGAAGCGGGGTATAGGGTGCATGAGCGGCTGGTAGAACTTCCTCTTTGGGAAGATTATAAAGAAATGCTTAAAAGCGATATTGCAGATATGAAAAATATTGGCGGCAAATATGCAGGAGCTATTACTGCAGCTAAATTTTTGGAGCACTTTACTAATTACCCTTGGGTACATTTAGATATTGCGGGTCCTGCTTTCTTGGAAAAACCAGATAGTTATCGTGGAAAAAATGCAACAGGGGTAGGAGTAAGGTTATTGTATGAATTTATACGTAACTATCAAGTGTAATAACGCAAGATGCAAGAGGATAGCGAAAAAGTAGTAGTGGGTATTACTATGGGGGATGTCAATGGGATTGGCCCCGAACTCCTTTTAAAGGTTTTTAGCGATGCTAGAATGTTAAACCTTTTAACGCCTGTTATTTTTGGTTCAGGTAAAGCTCTATACTACTACAAAAATCTTTTGAAGTTCGAAAATTTTACTTACCAGAATATTCAACAACCACACCAAATACAGCCAGGAAGGATTAATTTTGTAGAGTGCTCTCCTAACTTTGAAAGAGTAGAAGTAGGTATCGCTTCTCCAAAAGCAGGGTACGCTGCTTTTCAAGCTTTGGAAAGAGCGCTGCTTTTCTTAAAAGAAGGAAAGCTAGATGCGCTGGTTACTCTCCCCGTTAATAAGGCTGTGATTCAAAATGAAAAATTTCGATTTCCTGGTCATACCGAGTATTTAGCAGAAAAGGCGGGGGTAAAAGATAGCTTAATGCTCATGATACATGAAAATTTGAGAATAGGAGTAGTAACAGGGCATATCCCCCTTAGGCAGGTGGCCCAAACACTTAGTTTTGAAAAGGTATATCAGAAAATAAAAATTTTTCGCGAAACTCTTCTTGTCGACTTTGGTATTGAAAAGCCTAAGATAGCTGTTCTAGCTTTGAACCCCCATGCGGGAGATAATGGTTTATTGGGTTTCGAAGAAAAAGACTTTATTCAGCCGGCAATTAATAAAGCCTACGAAGAGGGAATTTTTACTCTGGGCCCTTACCCTGCAGATAGTTTTTTTACTACCCCGTATTATCAAAAATTTGATGGGATTTTAGCTATGTATCATGATCAGGGCTTAATTCCGTTTAAAACTATCACCCTAGGCTTGGGAGTTAATTTTACTGCTGGTTTGCCTTTTGTGCGCACTTCTCCCGATCATGGTACAGCTTATGATATTGCAGGTACCAATTCTGCTGATGAGACTAGTTTCCGTCATGCTATCTTTTCTGCTATCGATATTTTTCGAACCCGCAAAATGAATCAACGGCTTTATGCTAATGCTATGCAGCCTATAGGAATTTCGGAGCTCATAAGTAGCGAAGATTCAATTCTAAATGAAGAAGAGAATTCTACATGATAACAAAACAAAAGAATTGTAGCGGCTGTTACCTCATAAAAATTCCATTAGTTTTTAAACCCATATAACTACCCCAGTATTCTGTTGGGGGCTTAGGAATGTTGAGTTGAAAGCGTTCTAAGTTCCAACCCAGCGTACCGGGGTTTTTTTTGCTAAAAACTCCATATGCGTATATAACTTCTAATATTCCATCATTATTGATATCCTCTATGCAAGGAGTAGAGGCAAACCCCATGCCTACACGTTTAGGAGTAAGAGGACGAATTTCCCAATTTGAAGGATCTAAAACATTTAGGAAAAAGCTAGGCATTGGCATATTTTTAGAGGGCTTATGGCTTAGCTGGTTCACTACATGTTCCATATTTCCAGCCTCGGGAAAAATAATTTCATCTAAGGGATCAACGTCTAAGTTAAGCGCAAGAGGAGAAGTATATTGGGGAGTAATAGTTTTTTTGTAAAGTACTTGGCCATCTTTACCATCCAGTACTATAAAATAGCCTTTGGTGTAAGCAGGAAAAACCCCTACATTTAGAAAGGTAGCAACATCTAAAATTGAATCTTGGTTAAAAAATCCTATAGCAGGACAAGTATAGGTTTCGCAACTATCTTGACTATACTCCCAAAGTAATGAAAAATTAGTACCATTCACCACTTGAATTTTGCCCTCAAAATTTGCCACAATAATATCTAAAACTTTATCACGATTAACATCAGCTAAAACCGGGGGTACCATAATTCCTTTTTTACGGTTGCTTAGGATTTTCTGAAATGCTTTGGTGTTTTGAGCTTGCAAGTCTTTAACTCGAATGGCCCATAAACTTCCAGGTAAGGTTTCTCCGCCGCTTCCCCATATAATCAGATCTTCGTCTCTATTTTTACCCGGGTAAATTACAGGGGAGCAGTAGGTCTCTGCGGAGTCGGGCATCAGAAGCATCGCTAGAATTTTGCCACTAGCAGCGTCTAGTAGTAATAATCTGCCAGCCGGACGATTTTTTTCTTTAGCAGGTGCTGGTGGAAATCCTCCATTTGTTACTACGATATCGGGCAATCCGTCCTGATTGCAGTCTTTAATTAGCTGAGGGTTATAAAATTGTAACCACCCTCTTGGGTCGGGCGCCTTTTGCGTTGTATCGAATTGCCAAATAATTTCTCCATTTTTACCATTAATTGCGAAGAATTGGGAAAGTCTGCCCCCAATTATAACATCTTGTATACCATCTCTATTAACATCTAAGAAAAACGGAGAACTATAAATCTCGGCAATATTGCTAATACTCCAAAGTGGTTGGCCTGTTTGGCCATCGAAGGCCTTAATGTGACCCAGGATTTTTTGTCCTTTTTCATTGAGCATAATATTTTTAGGGGTAGTGGCAGGGCGGTTAAAGCCAGCCATATCGGCAATATCTAAACCATCTCCTATCACAATATCTAGGGTACCATCTTTATTCAAGTCTGTGCATTTGGGAGAAGAAAAGGTCATCATCCCCTCGTCATTAGTGTAGTACCAAACAACTTGGGCTGGGAGCAAATAAAAACTTACTATACAGCTTATGAAAAAAATGCAGCAAATAATCATAGTTATAAAATTTTATATGCTACAATATACAAAAAACTTGTATTATTCTTTAGTAATTTAGGGTTAGTTAGTGAGGTTTTTATAGAAAGCTTTTCTACACAAAATAAGCTTATGCACTATTTAATAGCATACTTCTTATTTTTGATATGGGGGCTTGTTTCCGTGGCGCAGCAGCGCTTCGTATTACTAAATAGCCAGTTAACTGGTCTTGATTTCAAGAATACTCTTCCTAATACGCCACAAAATAATTTCGTGAATAATTATTTTTTATATAGTTGTGGTGGCGTAGCAGCTGGTGACTTTAATAACGACGGTTTAATTGACTTATTTTTTACAGCTTACTTAGATGAGGATGCTCTTTATTTAAATAAAGGCAACTTTCGGTTTGAAAATATTACTAAAAAAGCAGGAATTACAAATGTAGGCTGGAGTGCAGGAGTCACATTAGTAGATATTAATAATGACGGTTATTTGGATATCTATGTTTGCAAAGCCTCCGAAAAATTAGCGCCTGCTTTTAGAAAAAATCAGCTGTTTTTAAATAATGGAGACTTAACTTTTACTGAGTGTGCTCAAAAATATGGAATTGCAGATAGTAGCATTTCTGTACATGCTGCTTTTTTTGATTACGATAGAGACGGAGACTTAGATCTTTATGTAGTCAACCGCCCAGATCCTAAATACACCTCCCCTACCGACCATTACACAATTAATCTAATTCGAGCACATTATAAGAAAAGCAAATTACCTAGTAATGGCGCAGATAAACTTTATCAAAACCAAGATGGCATTTTCAAGGATGTTACTTCCCAAGCAGGTATTGATGATGATCATACTTTTGGGTTGAGTGTAACTATTGCAGATTTTAACCAGGATAATTGGCCTGATATTTATGTGGCTAACGATTTTGTAGGCTTGGACCACTTGTATATTAATAATCGCAACGGTACATTTACTGATAGTTTGAGTTTTTACTGTAAGCATATTTGCCAAACTGCAATGGGGAGCAGTGCAGCAGACTTGAATAATGACGGCCTAGAAGATCTAATTGTGTTAGATATGTTACCTTTTGATAGTTACCGTCAAAAGACGGTAATTGGCTACCCTCCGTTAATGGTATATGAAAAATATTGCCGAGAAGTTCCTAAGCTTGTGCCACAGTATATTCAAAATTGTTTTTACCTTAATACAGGCTATGGGCTCGAAGATATAGCTTTTCTCACTGGTACTGCTCAAACGGATTGGAGCTGGGCTCCTTTGCTTGCCGATTGGAACAACGATGGATATATTGATATTTATGTCACTAACGGAATTCCTAAAGACCCCAATAATGGAGACATCATAGTTACTGCCAAAGAACCGGATGAAATGAAGTATATAGCTAGGCTTCCTACTTACCCTATTAGCAATATCTTGTATCAAAATTATGGGCAATTAGTATTCAGGGATAAAACTAAAGAGTGGGGACTTTATTTTCCTATGATGAGTGCTGGGGCGGTGGCAGCTGATTTAGATAATGATGGAGATTTAGACTTAGTAACTAATAATTTAGATTCAACTGCAGTGATTTACAAAAATTTAACTAATCAACTAGCAAAAACTCAATGGGTACAGATACAATTACAAGGGTCTGCTTTAAATACGTTTGGAATTGGGGCTAAGGTGGTATTATTCAGCCAGAATCGTTTATTTTGCCAGCGCCTTCAGCCGGCTCAAGGGTATCAATCTAGTTTACCTCCTATCCTTCACTTTGGGTTGCCCTTGGAGGCGAAGCTGGATAGTATTTGGATATATTGGCCAGACGGAAGTTTCCAAAAAGTGGCAGGAGAAAAAATTCAGGTTCGTACTCTTAATACCATCTCCTACTCGCCTAATAGAAAGCCATTTAATTCTATAGCTTCTTTAGTTGCTCCCCAGCCTGGTTCTTTATTACCCTTTAAGCATGTGGAAAATGTATTTTCAGACTTTAGTTATGATTTTCTTTTGCCCCATAAGTTTTCTTGTGCTGGTCCCTCTTTGGCAGTAGGAGATTTTAATAAGGATGGTAGGGAGGATTTACTTATTACCGGAAGCAGCGGCAATAGTGCTCAACTCTGGCTGCAAACCGAATTAGGTAATTTTGTGGAGCAACCCCAGGCTAGTTTGCAAAGAGACGCTCAGCAAGAAGACCAGGGTTGCTTGCTGGCAGATTTTGATAAAGACGGCAATGAAGATGCCATTATCCTTTCAGGAGGAAATGAAAATCCGTACAATCCTGGTTTTTATGAACAGCGTTTTTATAAAAATGATGGTTTAGGAAATTTTTTACGTCTACGTGAAGTTTTGCCCCCCTTGCAGGGAAATTTTTACTGTATAGCGGCTGCTGATTTTGACAAGGATAGCGATTTGGATATTTTTATTGGTGGATTTGTAAAGGCTGGTAAATATCCTTTTGCCCAAAAATCTTATTTATTACAAAATCATGGCAATAAATTTATAGATGTTACGCAGCAATATCTTCCCGATTCTATTGGCATGATAACTTCTGCTCTTTGGAGTGACGTAGATAATAATAATGAGTTGGATTTAGTGCTAGTAGGATATTGTATGCCTATTACTATTTTTTTTCAAAAAGCTGGTGTTTTTGAAAGGTACGTAGTTCCCCACTCTAATGGCTTATGGCAGAGTATTACTGCCGCTGATTTTGATAACGATGGCGATACAGACTACTTACTGGGTAATGTAGGCGAAAACCAACTTTTGAGTGCTTCCTCTCAAAAGCCCATTACTATTTATGTTGCTGATTTCGATAAAAATGGAAAGCTAGACCCTGTATTGTTTTATTATGTTAACAATAAATTAGTTCCAGCTTATAGTCGAGATTGGTTACTTAGCCAAGTACCTGCTTTGAAGCAATTATTTCCTACTTACGATGCTTATGGTAAATGTACATTTGAGCATTTTGAAAGAGCCAATACTAGTAATTTGAAGCAAATTTTGATTATTGAAACTCTTGCTAATAGTTACTTGCAAAATGAAGGAAATGGCAAATTGATTCTAAAGAAATTACCTTACCTATTTCAAATCGGATGTATGCGAGGAGTACAAGCAATAGACTTCAACCAAGACGGCAATCTAGATTTTTGTGCTGTAGGTAATATTTTTGAAAGTTTTCATGAATGGGGAAAAAATGATGGCAACCCAGGAATAGTAGGCTTAGGAGACGGAAATAATAACTTTGAATTTTTACTTCCAGCCCAATCAGGCTTTTGTGCAAATAAAAATGCAAGGGCATTAGTTACTTTAATAAATTCTTCTACGCTAAAAGCCGAGCCTGCTATATTTCTTATAGTAGCAAATAATAATGATTCGCTTCAAATATTTGAGGTTTTGCAACAAAAGAAGAACTACTTTACTCAGTGGCCAGCTAATGCTACCTTTGCTTACGTCACCTTTAAGGAACAAAAAACAGGAAAAATACGCAAAAGAAAAATAGAAAGATATTGGGGGCAGGGATATCTTTCCCAACCCACTTCTTTAATTTTTGTACCTAAAGGCTTATTTTCTAGAATCGAATTTTACGATAACAACTTTAATTTAATTGAAGAAAAAACCATTGAATAATAAGCATAAAGTTGGGTATATCTTATCTAAGATGCATATTTTGCTCATAAAACTTTTTTTACTAGGATGTTGTGTTAAGATCAAAGCCCAGGATCATAATCATAAATTGCTAAAAGGTAGGTTAGTTGAAGAATCCATAAAAAAGCCTATAGCGGAAGCTACTCTTCTTTTTGAGGGTGAAAAAGAGATATATCGAGCTCTAACCGATAGTCAAGGTGAGTTTAATGTAATGTTGCCCTATGGAAGGTATCGTTGTCAAATTCAGAAAAAAGGTTATTATTTTACTCAAAATTACGATATCCTTGTTACAAGTGTACAAAGTAGGTTCTTAGAGTTTGAGGCTGCGTCCATAGTTTATCAACTGCCTTTTATCTCAATTTGGGGGGATTCTTGCCCAAAAGAAATAGCTCAGGCAGAGATTTCTCAAAGAAAAATAGACCCTGAAGAAACAGCTAGGTGGGCAGGAACTTTGTATGACCCCTTAAGAGCCGCTAGCTATTGGGCAGGAATTAGTTTTCTCAGTGATGACCATAATGATATTATTATTCGTGGTAGAAGCCCATTAGGCTTATTATGGCGTATAGAAGGAATAGATATTCCTAACCCTAATCATTTTCAAAATTCCTTAAGTAATGGTGGGCCAATTAGCTTTATTAATAATAACCTTTTAGAATCTATTACTTTATGCACGGGCTCTCTTAGTGCAAGGTATGGTAATGTCTTAAGTGGAGCAGTGGATATCAGTTTTAGAAAACCTAATCTATACAGAGCAGGGGGAATGTTTATGCTTTCAGCTGGTGGTCTAGAAGGTATGTTAGAGCTGCCCTTATCTGTTAATCGGGGCGTAGGGCTCATTGCTAGTTATCGCTATTCTACGCTAGCTTTACTTGATAAATTGGGCGTAAAAGCTGGTGATTTAGTAGGAATTCCTGTTTTTCAAGATTTCACCTTCAAAATAGACTTGCTTAAGACACAAAATTATGGAAGGTGGAGTCTCTTTGGAATTTGGGCTCAATCTGAAAATAATATGCAGGAAAGTAAGCTTACTAAAAGTGCTTTTTGGGATAGAAAAAATGTACTTTTTTTTAAGGACGTTTATAAAAATGCACTTCGCTTTCTGCTGGGATTAAAAAACGAATATCTTAGTCCTAGGGGATGGTTGTGGCAAACTTCGATAGGATACCATCAAATGCAAAATAGAGCCCAAGTAGATACTTTAAGCTTAGAGCAAGCTCCCCTTTATCAACTCCATGCTACTCATCGTAATCTTCATACGATAACTTTTCATCCTAATGTTCGTTATCAAACGACTAAAAAAATTACTTTTGAGGCAGGGGCTATTTTAGATGCGCTACATTATGCGGCTAACGATTCTTGGCAAATACAAGCTCCTGCAGTAAGGTACAATCAGTTTGAGTCTACTAGTTTCTTATTTAGAAGCTATGGGCAAATTTCATTTTTTTTAGCTAAGGGCATCCAACTTGAACTAGGAACGCATTTACTTTATTTTACCTTTAACCAACATATAAACTGGGACCTACGAAACAAATGGATTTTTAGAGCAAATGAAAAAAATGCTTTCTCTATTTTTATAGGTACTTATAGTCAAGTGCTACCATTAGAGGTTTTATATTGGCAAGGGAAGAATCAAGAATTTATTTATCGCAAGAGTAAAAACCTACGCTCTCAAGAATTTATTTTTAGCTACAGTACTCAAATTGCAAAGCATATTTTTCTAAGAAATGAAATTTTTGGTAACTACTCCTTCAATTACTATCTATCTCCTCCTACTACTACCTTTTCTAGCTTCAATTGGGGGCAAAGCCAAAACCCTATTTTTTGGTTGGAGGATAATTATACTCAAGAGGGAAAAGGTTATTGTTGGGGGTGGGATATGAGCCTTGAAAGAAAAATCGCCCAATATTATTATTTTTTGATAAATGCTACAGTATTACAATCTAAATACCTTGGCGCAAATAAGCAGTCTTACCCCTCTATTTTTCAAAGAACATTTTTTGCTAATGCGTTAGGTGGGGTAGAAATGCCCCTAGGGCTAAAAAGGTGCCTAACGCTTTTAGCAGACGTACGCTTAGGAATAGGCCAAGGGAGTCGCTATACTCCTGTAGACTACTTAGCTAGTATGGTAGAAAATAGAACAGTTTATAATCTTACGTTTAGTAATCAAGGGGTAGGAGAATTATATTTTAGACTTGATGCGCAGTTGGGTTTACGTATTAATCAACGTAGCATAGCTCACCAATTTTATATAATTTTTCAAAACATAACCAACCATATTAATACAGGTATTCAATTATTTGATGTTCGCTATAAAGTAGTTCAATTTCAAAAACAATTAGGTTTTTTCCCCTTACTTTTTTATAAATTGAATTTTTAGTCAATATTTTTTATCTTGGCTATAAAATGTGCGTAGGCATTAGTGGTATTAAAAAATGCTCAAAGTTTAGATAGGCAGCAAAATTGATTAAAGGCTATATAAAAATGTACGAGAAATTCTAAATGCCATATTCAAATTTTGCAAAGTAAGGCAAGGATTATTAATTTTCTACTAAGAATTAGAGTTTTACTTTTAAGGGAACTTATTTATTATTAATTTTACTTAACTATACAAAAGTACTGTATTTATGCTACCTGTTTTACTGAAAAAAATCAGCCTGCATCGTAACTACTCTATATATCACATAGTACTAATATTTTTGATAGGCATAAGCCTTTATTCTAAAGCTGATGCGCAAGCCTTTGAAAATAGAAAACAGGTGCTGCCTCAGCAGGGTATTCATCCTACTACATCTGATGCTTCTAATTCAAAAGAGCAAAAAGCAAATATAGACGAGCTAACTTTGGAGCAAATAAATGAGTATCAAAATTATCAGAACGTAGCAGGAGGGCACCCTGATTCGTCAATGTTTGTGATACAGCTGGAGCAAATGGCTGAAATGATGAAGCAGCTGCACCCTAAAATATTTTACAGCAAGCAATATGATACTGCATGCTATAAAGCACTACTAATTGAGGCAGATACCTCTCAATTTAGGATAGAAGTTAGTAACTTTCGAAAAAAACTATGTGAAACAGCAGTAGAGGAGTCTTATTATTGTGGGGGATACTCATATTTGCTTAGTTCTTTCTATCTCATTGCACAGCAAGCCAAACTAGCAGAAGTTAAAAGAAAGATATCGGAAACAATATCATTAAAGAATTTTAAGGTAATTTCTTTAGAAGAATTAGATGAGACCCTTAATAGTGAGTACTTTCCCGTTCCTATTCCGCCTAGTATGATTAACCCGCTTTCTAGCTATTTCCGTACAGGTGAACTTGATAAGCAAGAGGTATTGAAAAGAATGGCCATACCTAATCTTTCGAGGGAGTAAGCTACTTAGGTAAACATAAAATCGGAATAAAATCAAGACTAGACCATAAAGTTCATTCTTATTCTAACTATAACAAAATAGAGCTATGAAAAACCGTATATACAGCAACTATAAATATAATAAAATCTATAATTCTGCTAATTCTACTATTAGTCTAAGATTTTCTAATGGCCCCCTAATACCCCTAATACTAGGAGTCTTCTCCTTTATTATTTTTTTTTCTACTTCTACTATAAGTCTGTATAGTCAGTGCACAGGTGGAACGCCATGGGGCGGTACCAGCGCAACTACTTCTTGGACCGGAAATCTTTGCCAGTGGGCGGGCGAATATATGCCTGTGAATAATATTGTGCAGTGCCGGCAGTATAGGTTTACTACTTGCGGAAGCGAAACGGGTGCGACTCCCCCTTATGATACCTATATGACTCTTTTACACGGGGGTGGAGGATGTACTCCTGTAGGAGGGGTAATTACGTGGAATGACGATGCTCCAGGGTGCGGCACATCATCAGCCATTGATTGGACGGCTAGCTGTAATGGTACCGTTCGAGTACTGATTACAAGCAAAGTAACTACTACTACATGGTCGTGTTGGTGGGATTGGTGGTGGTGGGCTTGGTGGTGTGGCACTACCACAACAACTAATAATTGTGCCACTAATACTATATGTACTAGGGTTTATGTAAGAGAGCAGTGTGCAACAGGTACTTTATCTGCAAGTGCTACTAACGTAAATTGCAATACTAATGTAACGCTTACTTATGCGTGTCCTTCTGGTGCCGCAACCTATGATTTACAATCTGCGCCTACCCTTGGGGGGCCCTGGACAACCGTACAAACCCTAAACTGGCAAAATACAAGTTCTAATTATGTTTTTAATATTGGCCCCTTAAACTCAAGTGCATTTTATCGTGTAGTTCATAATGGTGGCTCTTGTGCAGGGCAAGTTTCTAATGCCGTGCAGATTACAGTAAACCACCCAGCTGCTCCTACTATTACATCGAACGCTACAGTATTATGTCAAGGAGGAACGCTTACTTTAACAGCTAATAACCCACCAAATGGTCCTTCGGGTCCCTATGGCCCTATTACTTATACCTGGGCTGGCCCAGCAAGTTATAATGCTACAGGCGCTACTGTGAATCGCTCCCCCTTGCAGACCAACCATACAGGTGTTTATACCGTTACCATGACAATTCCAAATTGTAATACTCAAACCCAAACCATTAATATCACGGTAAACCCTACTCCTACCAGCGCTTTTAATGCAATTAACCCTGTTTGTGTAAATAGTTCTACTGTAAATACAATATCTACTGTAACCTTTACGGGCACGCCAGTAGTAGCAGGAGGTACTTATGCATGGAATTGTGATGGGTGTGTGGGGGGAAATCCACCAGGAAATACTGGACCTCATAATTTAAGTTGGACAACTGCAGGGACCAAAACGGTAACTTTAACCCTTACTAACCCTGGAACGGTGGGTAATTGTACACATACTGCTACAGTATTAATAACTGTTCATGCCCTACCTTCAGCGAGCTTTTCTGCCTCCTCGCCCGTTTGTACTAATACTAATGCTACATTGCAACACTCTGGCTC
>JANWXU010000109.1 GCA_025057395.1 Bacteroidia bacterium
TTTCTAGAGGATTTTGAAAGTAACTTTGCTATCGGAAATTTTGACGCTCTTTCCTCGGTAGTAGAGCAATTACCTGAAACGTCACCAATTATAAAGAAATTTAAACAAACTGCCCAAGGATACATCGATAACTTCGATTTTGCCAAAATAGAAGAACTTATTGCTAAGCTAAAAGTTTAATTTAATATCTATGAAGTTAAACTGCGGAGAATATAAAATTTTAATTGTAGATGATAATCCTACTAACTTGCAAGTATTAAGGGCAGCTTTACACTCAGAAGGATACCAGGTCCTAGCAGCTAATACCGGAGAACGTGCGCTACAGATTGCCCAAAATGGGCAACCACATTTAATACTCTTAGATATAAATATGCCAGGAATAAATGGTTTTGAAGTTTGTAAAGAATTAAAAAATAATCCTACCACCCAAAATATTCCAGTTATATTTATCTCTGCCCTAGACGATGCCCAAAGCAAAGTGCAAGGCTTTGAAATGGGAGGCGTAGATTATGTCACCAAACCCTTCAATAAAGAAGAAGTTTTCGCCCGCGTGCGTACACACCTCACCCTGAGCAACTTAACCCAGCACTTAGAAACTCGAAATCAGGAACTTGCTAAAGCCCTCTCTCAATTACAAGAAACACAAAATAAACTTGCTGAAATTAATAATGAGCTACTAGATAGCATCACCTACGCAGCACGATTGCAAGAAGCACTAATGCCCCCTAAAGAGTATATTAAAAGTTTGTTCCCGGAGTCTTTCATTTTCTTTCAGCCTCGCAATATTGTTAGTGGAGATTTCTATTGGTTTCATAAACGTAGGAATAAAGTTTTCGTGGCCGTTGCAGATTGTACGGGGCATGGTGTACCAGGCGCCTTCATGTCTATCTTAGGACTAAATATGCTGAATAATTTAGTTGAAGAACGTGGAATTACTGAACCCTCCTCTATTCTCGAAGAAATGGATTATGAAATTGAAATCAAACTTAACCAAAAAGGTAAAGGACAGCTTTCAAAAGATGGAATGGATATCGCTCTTTGTAATTTTGATTTTCGCCTCCGCTCTTTGCAGTACGCTTGCGCTATGCGTTCTATCATCCTTATCTCCAACGGCAGTCTTATAGAACTCAAAGGAGAACGCCACCCCGTGGGCGGAGCACAGTATGAAAATAATATTTTTACCAATCATAGACACGAACTTTTACCAGGAGATGTAA
Organism: Bacteroidia bacterium; assembly: GCA_025057395.1. Lineage (GTDB taxonomy): Bacteria > Bacteroidota > Bacteroidia > J057 > JANWXU01 > JANWXU01. Next base: position 1,218 of record JANWXU010000109.1, read on the forward strand.
TTTACCTATTTTCCGATGGATATACTGACCAATTCGGGGGCGAAGGACCTCATTATAAAAAATTTGGCATCAAACGCTTTCAACAGCTTTTATTAGATATTCATACTTTCGATATGGATTTTCAGTGTAACATCTTGCAAGAAGAATTTAATAAATGGAAGGGACAAAATTCACAACTCGATGACGTTTTAGTACTTGGTTTAAGATTTATCGTCTAAAACTTCACAAATTTATTTTTGCGTGCTTCCCTAACCTCTACTAGCCTACAATTAAAAAAACCTCAAGTATGAATAACTTAATTTCCCATGCTTCTAGATCCTGGCAGTCTTCATTTTTGGAGTCTAAGGGAGTAATTACTTCTTTCTGAAATTAGGTAACTTCTCGAACTTGAGTAAAAAATATTCGAAAAAAATCAAATAATTTTTTGACACTTTAAGGAATAATGAAACTCTTTAATTTTAATATACATTAACGTTTATATCTAAGGCTAGAAATTTATGCTAGAGCAAAAAATAGTTTCTTTCAAAGAATACTGTCTATCTTTAACCCAATATAAGCGTCTACCTACTATAGAAGTGCCCATTGGAGAGGTACCCGTAGGGGGAAAGAATCCAATTCGAATTCAATCAATGACCACTACCAACACCCTGGATACAACTGCTACGGTAGCCCAAGCTATCCGAATGATAGAAGCCGGATGTGAATATATTCGAATTACTGCACCTAGTATAAAAGAAGCAGAAAATCTGAAAAATATTAAGGCAGAACTTAGAAAAAGAGGCTACCAAACGCCACTAGTGGCAGATATTCACTACACTCCTAATGCAGCCGAAATTGCCGCCCGAATTGTAGAAAAGGTACGTATTAACCCGGGTAATTATGCAGACAAAAAAAAATTTCAACTCAGAGAATATACTGATGCAGAATACCAGGCCGAACTAGAAAGAATCTATCAACGCTTTGCGCCACTAGTAAAAATCTGTCGAGTATATGGAACGGCTATGCGAATTGGTACTAACCATGGCTCCCTTTCTGACCGAATTATGAGCCGCTATGGAGATACACCCGAAGGAATGGTACAATCCGCTCTAGAATTCGTGGATATTTGTGAAGACTTAGGTTTTTATCAAATAGTTATTTCTATGAAAGCTTCTAATCCGCAAATTATGGTGCAAGCCTATCGTCTTCTTGTGCACCATATGTTTAAGCGAGGACGCCTTTATCCTTTACATCTGGGTGTAACTGAAGCGGGAGAGGGAGAAGATGGAAGAATTAAATCAGCCATAGGCATTGGTGCCCTACTGGCAGATGGTATCGGCGATACAGTACGAGTTTCTCTCACAGAGCCCCCTGAAATGGAAATGCCTGTTGCCCGCTTTATTATAAAACATGTTGCTGCCCAAAATACAGCCCCTTCCCATAGTAGTAATAATAATATTTCTAATTCTCCCCCCTGTGTTTCCTGGGAAAATATTCCCGATCCCTTCTCTTTTCAAAGAAGGAAAACTATTCCTGTTTTTAACATTGGTGGTACCGAGTTGCCAAGGGTAATTGCACACTGGCCTTACTCTACAATAGAAGAAAAAGACTTGCATGCAATTGGTCACTATTTCTCTTTTTCCTCAGATAAATGGAATATGAAAGATTGGGGAGCTGATTTTATTTACTTAGCAGATATGCCGCCCTCTTTTATGCTACCTAACGGATTGAAAGCCATTCTTAACTATTCCTGTTGGCGCGAATATGGCGACGAGCAAAATACTTTTCCTTATTTTGAAAATTATGCTGCATGGATAAGTGCAGAAAAAATTAGTTCCATAGCCAATTTTGTTGCCTTTACCCCCGAAGAATTACTCAATGTTGAGCTCCTACCTGGCCCTCCTTCTGTAATAGTACTCAAAATTCATACTACTACCCCTCTCCAGCAAGCTCGAGCTGCCCTATTGGAGCTTAATGCACGACAGAGTCAACACCCCCTAGTTATAAAGGCTTATATAAGTCCCCTAGTAGAAGATAATCAACAGACCCCAGAAGCCATTTTTCAACTTAGTGTAAGTACCCTACTATCCAACTTCCTGATAGACGGATGGGTAGATGGCATTTGGCTTGTAGCCGATAACAACTCTTACCCCCTTGAGCTAGTAAATCGAACAGCTTTTGCCACCTTACAGGGTGCACGCCTAAGAATGACACGCACAGAATATATCTCCTGCCCCTCCTGTGGGAGAACTCTGTTTGATCTTCAAGAAACAACGGCTAAAATCAGGCAAAAAACTGAACATCTGAAGGGAGTAAAAATAGCCATCATGGGCTGTATCGTGAATGGACCAGGCGAAATGGCAGATGCAGATTATGGATATGTAGGCGCAGGGCCGGGTATCATTTCCTTATATCGCGGCAAGGAAATGGTTGAAAAGGCAGTTAAAACAGAATTTGCAGTGGAAAGACTAATTGAACTTATTCGTCAAGACGGAAAATGGATAGAACCTACCGAAGTAACAACGTAGTAAAATCTAAATTTTTAATTTAAGTGCTAATGCTTTTTTGAGTTATATTATGTATATTGCTGTAATTTATAGATGCTAAAGCAAAAATAGTTGTTATCATTAACTATGAACGAATGGATACATTATCTGGCTTTGGGATGGGGAGTAGTAATAGCACCTATTTTTCTAATAGTTTCCATTTTCTATAAAAGCAAACATACACAGGTTTTAATGGAATGGAAACGAACTGAAATGGTATTTATTACTATAGTAGCTTTTATTTTATCCTTGATATTTTTCATAGCCTGCTGCTTTTTTACCGCCTGTTTCATGGGCAAGGTGGAGGGCATCAAAATTTTATCAGAACTTTCGCCTGATACGCTCCGCCTACTTGCTCTAGATAGCCTTACCTGCCTAGCAGGGGTTATCTTTGCCTTCTTAGGATTACAACATTATTTTGTTCAATATATTACTAAAGAGGGTATTGTCATTGGAAATATTCGACCAGGGAGAAGTAAGCCTATAGTAGTTAAATGGGAAAATATTAGAGACTACTACACTCGAACAGAATATCCTATAACCAATTATAATTTTATTATTCAAAAAGGGGAACTGAGCTTTATGCGTTTACCTATTTCAGTTCCTTTTTATATCCGTTCTCAATTTGAAAATGTTATTGAATTAAACTTAGAACAAGCCAAAAGTAAAAAAGAGGGGTTTCAGACCAAAATTCAACCACTCTCAGAGAAATAATATAAAGCTGAAAATTCTTTTATAGTTTACAGTGCTTGTTTCACTCTTTAAAAGCTGGTGGAAAGTACTGTTTATTATAGGAATACTAGGGTTAGGATTAGGTATTGTTCTTGTATTAGACGATAGCCTAACCACTAACGAAGAATTGAAAAAATATATAGAGAATAAAATTTCTAGGGAGCTTCAACAACTAATTGAAGAACTCAAAACTCAGGGGAATCCATCAGACTCCCGCTGGAAAACTCGCATCATTAGCGTAGAAATCAATAAGGGAGGCAACCTCTTATCATGGAGCAACCATCTTTATGTTCCGCCTCTGTCCTTCCTCAAAGGGTACAGTCGATACTGTACTGATACTTTACTTATTGACAAAAATAGGGTGTATTATGCTTGCCATAAAAAAAGTCATTATGGTATAACTATTTTCCTCATTCCTTTACGAATTGATTATCCTATTCAAAATAACTACATCAATGATTTTGTTTTTCTAGGCTCCTATTCTTTTGAGCCTTATATTCAAAAAATAATGAGTTCACTTCGCTTTAGTCATCTAGAACGTATCCACGAGGGAATCAACGTTAGTATTAATTCAACCGCCCAACCTTCTGTCCAATCTTTTGTGTTCGCTATCAGCTTTCATGATACCAAACCATTTCGCTATGGTCAACGCTACCTAGCAACGTTGCTTATAGGAATAGGTTTTTTCTTTTTATTTATTGCAACTTATCTTTACTTCCGACAAAAAAAGAACCTAGCAGCAGAAATCACTTTACTTCTATTCGTTATAAGCTTAAGAGGTCTTCTTCTTTACTTTCATCTGCCTACCTCCTATGTTGCCACAGACTTATTTTCCTCCCAATTGTTAGCAGTAAATGCCTTTTCTCCCTCCCTCGGAGACTTAGCTCTAAATACCCTTATAGTTACTTTTTTACTTTTAAGGACCTATCAATGGCTTCCTAAAAATTTATTAGGCTTATGGCTTTTACGCCTTGGCTATTTCTCGTTAGTAGTTATTCTATCCATCTTTTTTGCCACAGCGTATTTTTTAACGAAATTTTTTTTACATTTTTTTGAACAGGTTGGAATTAATTCTACAGTTTATTATGATTTTGCCGATTTTTCGCAAATAGATATTTATTCGGGAGTACTCTATTTTGCGGTAGCCTCCCTCTTGGGAAGTATATTTATTATCCTTTACTACCTAGCTCATACAGCCATTTTTTTACAAAGAGAATTAAATATAAAAGTCTACTGGTTATTATTGGCATTATCTTTTGTATTCATAGCAAGTTTTTATGCTTCGGAAGACTGGGAATTTTCAGCTCTTACTGTTTTGTGGTGTGGCGTAATTCTTATCATATGTTACTTTGCAGGAGAAGACTGGCAGTTTTCCACGGTTCATATCATTTCCATTCTAGGGCTCTTTGCTACCACCAGTAATTATGCTATTACTAACACCCTTTTTCAAAAAACAGAACAACAACTTACACGCTTAGCTAGTCGCTTAGTACACCAACAAGATATATTAACTGAATATGTTCTAGATGAAATAGTAGAAAATATTCGCAACGATGAACAACTTTGGAAAAACTTTGCTCAGGTCGATACTCTATCTAATGAGCCACCCACTCAGATTCTTATTAACCACTTAGTAAATAATCATCTACTGCACGCTATTAGGGGGTACGATATTCAAGTATTCCTTTTTGACTTCTTGCAAAGAAGAATAGATGCACAATTTGAACTCAGCCCCTATAATCTTTCCCTGCAACCCAATAAGAAAAACACCCTATCTCGATACTTTTGGCTGGTGCCCCACCCTAAAAATCGTAATCAAGAAATATACATAGGACGCTTTTTTATCAACTCTACTTTTTATGGTCCTCTTTGGATACAGATAGAACTCTACCCTAAGTCTAAAAGCAGTGAGCAACTTTATCCCCAACTATTACTCGACCAGAAAATTATTAATATGCAGCAATATCCTATTAAAGCCAATATTGCTCACTACCAGGAAGGCTTTCTAATACAGCAATACGCTCTTCCTCGCTATGAACTTCCTTTCCAAACTTTTCCACTTTTACAAAAATATTTACCTTACCCCCCCCAAAACAGGTTTATTGAAACTGAGGATTATTTTGAGTTATCACAAACTTTTGAAAATAATAATCAGCTTATTATTATTCGTTCTCCTAAAAAGAGTTTCTTTAACAAATTCACAAGATTTTCCTACCTAATCTATTTTTATGGGCTATTATATATTATTTTACTACTTCCTGGGCAAATTTCGCGCTTTTCACTTTCCTATTGGCTTGCCCAGCGCTATTTGCTGAGCTTCAAGATTCAAATAATTCTCATTCTCTTTAGCCTGGTACCTTTAATAGTGCTCTGGTTACAAACTACCGCTTTTTTTACAAGATATTACCAAGAAAATACAAAGTTTCTCCTACGCAAAAACTTGAAGCAGGTAAATGAATACCTATTGAAAGATAGTTATTTTTTAGAAGAACTAGAAAAAAGAAATTTTAGCCGCTCGGCGACCATTCGCGATCTTCTCACGCGCATCAGCAATATTCTAGGATGTGACATAAATATTTATAACCCTGAGGGTAAATTATTAAGTAGTACTAAACCCAAAATTTTTCAGGCAGGCTTAGCTTCCTATTACATCAATCCCACTTCTTTTCATGCAATTATTAGGGAAAAAAACTCAGAGTTTATCACAGAAGAGTCTATTGGGAACCTCTCTTACCTTTCTGGCTACCTCCCCCTACTAAATTCTCACTTTCACCTTGTGGGCATACTTAATATACCTTTTTTAACGCAACACGACCTACAAACTTACCAAATTCAAGAATTTAATGCTTATTTCATCAATCTTTACATTTTATTTATTGTTTTTATTGTCGTCGTAGGATATCTTACAACCATTACTATTACCAACCCTCTGAAATTACTAGAGAACAAAATGGCCCAAACTACCCTCGGGAATATTAATACCCCTATCAAATGGGAATCGAAAGATGAAATAGGAAGGATTATCGCTTCTTATAATCAAATGGTAGCTAAATTAGAAGAAAGTGAACGTAAGTTAGCACAAAGTGAAAGAGAATTAGCTTGGCGCGAAATGGCAAGACAGGTGGCTCATGAAATCAAAAACCCTCTAACTCCTATGAAACTGAGCATCCAACACTTACAACGACTTTTGGGAGAAAATACTAACCCTATGATTACTAAAGTAACTAATACTTTACTTTCGCAAATTGATTCACTTACTGCTATTGCAAATTCTTTTTCTCAATTTGCAACCATGCCTATTGAAAACAAGGTCCCTTTATGCCTACAAAGTATTATACGTGAAGTATATAATCTATATGCCCAAGAAGAAAATATTCAATTCCAACTTCAGTTACCCGATAAAGAAATTTGGATTCTAGGAGATAAAAATCAAATGGTTCGCATTTTAGTGAATCTTATCAAAAATGCTATTCAGGCTATTGAATTGCAGGGTCAAATTGAAATTACCCTATCTTGCACCCCGTCTACTGCTCTGCTAGCTATTAAAGATAATGGTTGTGGAATTCCAGAAGAATTAAAAAATAAAATTTTTGAGCCTAATTTTTCTACTAAAAGCTCAGGCATGGGCCTAGGGCTTGCTATTACTAAGCGGGCTATTGAAAGCATGGGAGGAACCATTTCTTTTGAAAGCCAGGTAGGAATAGGTACTACATTTTATATCTCCTTACCCCTTTATAATAATTGATAACATTAGTTACGCCGCTACTGTCGATAAAAACTTATTTAAAATAGTGATAACTTTACGTAGTATATAAGTTAAAATCAAACTAAAAACCAAGCTTATAAAGTTATGCGCTATTGCATTCCTTTTCTAGTATCATGTTTTATTTTTTTTTATTGAAATAGGGTTTGCTATTAGAGATAAAAGGATTAACCAACTAACTCTTATTAAGAAAAGCAATGCAAAGTTACTATGATTTTCTGCGCCTAAGTACTGATTTCCCACAAGAAGGATTTGAGGTAATTGACGACGAGCTTTACTTCCATGGTATTAACCTTATGGAAGTAATAGAAACTTTTGGTACCCCTTTAAAATTCACTTACCTACCTATTATCTCTAAAAAAATTCAAACTGCTAAGCAGCTTTTTCAAAAAGCAATGCAAGCCTGCAACTATAAGGGTAGTTATACCTATTGCTACTGTACTAAAAGCTCTCACTTTCGGCACGTTTTAGAGGAGGCCTTAAAAAATGATATTCATCTTGAAACTTCCTCCGCCTTTGATATGAATATCATTCAAGCCTTAGAAAAAAGAAATGTAATAACCAAAGATATAATGGTTGTTTGCAATGGCTTCAAAAAAGAAATTTACCAACAATACATTGTAGATGCCATTCACGATGGCTATACCAATATTATTCCCGTGCTGGATAACAAAGAAGAATTCAATTACTATAGCAATAACCTAGACGTCCCCTGTAACCTAGGCATACGAATTGCTATAGAGGAGCAGCCCGATGAAGAACTCTATACCAGCCGCTTAGGGATTCGAATAGACGAGATCATAGACTTCTACCTACACAGAATTAAAAAAGCGCCTAATTTTAAGGTTACTATGCTTCATTTTTTTATTAATTCCGGCATCCAAGATACTCCTTACTATTGGAACGAATTAGAAAAGTGTGTGGAGCTCTACTGCCGCTTCAAAATGGTTAATCCTGACCTTCACCAGCTAGATATCGGCGGAGGCCTGCCTTATAGAAATTCATTATTTTTTGATTATGATTATGAATATATGATCCGAGAAATTGTTAGCCGCATAAAAGCAATTTGTAATAAAAACAATATCGAAGAACCCGACTTAGTAACAGAATTTGGAGCCTACACCGTAGCTGAAAGTTCCGGACTTTTACTTAAAGTAATTGGGCGCAAACAACAAAATGATAGAGAAAAATGGCTTATGGTAGACTGTAGCCTAATGACCACTCTTCCTGATATTTGGGGCCTAAAGCAAAAATACATACTTCTACCTATTAATAATTGGGATGCCGAATATGAAAGAGTAAACTTAGGAGGAATTACTTGCGATGGACACGATTTTTATAACCATGATGCTCATATTAATGTGATATTTTTGCCTAAAACCCGAAAAGTCCAATACCTTGGTTTTTTCCACACTGGCGCCTACCAAGAAGCCCTTAGTGGGATTGGCGGAATTCACCATTGCCTTATTCCTACTCCTAGGCACATTTTAATCCGCCGTAATAAAAACGAAACCTTGGAATATGAAATATTTAGTGAAGAGCAAACAAGCAAACAAGTATTACGTATTTTAGGCTACTAGTCTCATCATTGCTGGGGTAAGTTCTCTAAGTCCGTAGGGAAGGTGGGTGAAGGAGAGACTTCCTCCTTTTTTGATTTCTTTTCACTCTCTTTTTGGTTTCTTCCATTAGGCGAGGAGGTTTTCTTTTGTTTTGGAATTGCATGTTTCTCACTCTGCCAATCTTTCAACTCCAATTGTTGAGGAGAAGTAGCGGAAGTATCCTCTGTTTTTTCATTCTTACTACCAAAAAGAATAGCGAAAAAGGTAGGCTTAGGAGCTAATGTATCCGGTTCCACCTTAGGCAAACCATAAGGCATTTTATTGATATTCGTATGCAAAAAGCGTTGATTATAGTAGGGAGACAAAAAAAACTCGGGCAATTTTTTTTTCCTTTTGGCATAACGAAATATTCTAAAAAAATGGTAATAATACCAGTCTGTAGACATAAACTCATCCATTTTTTGAAACTGTGAATACACAAATAGTCCCGGATAGTTCGATTTTTTCATTAGCTTTACAAGGCTATCGGCATCTTTTTTATTAATAAGCAACTGCTCTTTATAGAATTTAACCATACTATCTGCGTTATCTACAACGCCCTTTAAAAAATTAGCAGTTGTTCTGATGCTATCCGGTAAACGATAAATTCTTTTTTGTTTTGAAACAACAGCTAAATAAACTTCCCTAGGACCTTTTTGTACTTCTAGGCCGTTCACCGCTAATTTAGGACAGCGTATTACATATACATAAAACTTTCCCTTCGTACTCTTTACCTTTTTACCCTTATACCTTACTAATTTTGGAGAAAAAAGAGTTACTTCTAAGAATCGATTTTTACGAATATCAAAAGCAATAGAGTCGCTAGGAGTAATTCGTGCATTGATATCAGTATCAATAATTTTACTTATTACCCTATTCAAGTTAACTAAATAGATCGAAAAAAAAACGCAAAATATTTTTATCATTTTAATATTAGCCTTAGGGGGAATTCCAGCAAAAAGTGATAAACTTAGGAAATCACACTTACAACAGGTAAATCGTTGCTAAAAGGATACAATTGACCAATAGGCTCAGAATGCGAAGCTAAGCCATTTTCCTTTAGAAAAACGCTGAATTGCTCAAGTGCTTCAGGAGCTACCGCAACAAGTAAACCACCATTTGTTTGGGGATCTGCGAGAAAAGGTACCCATTTTTCGTCTATCGATACTTTATGCTTATAGCTGTTCCAATTTCGAAAAGTACCTCCTGGAATCGCTTTTTCCTCTATATACTTATCCAAAGATGTAATCCATTGCAACTTAGAAAGCTCTAACTCAGCTCTTACTCCACTGGCCTCACAAATTTCAATTAAATGGCCCAAAAGACCAAAACCTGTTACGTCTGTAAGCGCATGAACGAAAGGCATTTTACCAAAGGATTCTCCAATTGAATTCAATTGCACCATAATATTTGTTGCCTTACCTTTATCTTCGGGAGAAAGTACTTCTTTTTTTTCGGCGGTGGTTAATATGCCTATCCCCAAAGGTTTAGTATAAAAAAGAAAATCACCTGGCTTCGCCCCCGCATTAGTTTTTAAGTAGTCCTTAGAGGTAATTCCGTTAACAGCTAAGCCAAAAATAGGTTCAGGGCAATCTATGCTATGCCCTCCTGCTAAAATAATTCCTGCTTCTTTACAAGTATCCTGCCCACCAGCTAATACTTCTCTGGCAATTTCTGGAGAGAGTAAATTAATAGGCCACCCTAAAACAGCAATCGCAAGAATAGGTGTAGCGCCCATTGCGTATACATCACTGATAGCATTGGCAGCTGCAATTTTTCCAAAAGTAAAAGGGTCATCTACTATAGGCATAAAAAAGTCAACTGTACTTATTAATACTTTATCTTCTGCCAACAGATAAGCTGCTGCATCGTCTCTTGTTGCATTACCTACTAAAAGCGAAGCGTTATTAGGAAATTCAATTCTTGTCTTTAAAATTTGGCTCAAAACATCGGGAGCAATTTTGCATCCACATCCTGCTCCGTGACTATATTGAGTTAGACGAACTTTTTCCATTCTTGAATTAAGCTTTTTTCCTTTACAATTTCAAGTAGCGTGGAAACTATTTCATTAGGATTAAAGCAAGCGAAAGATAATTTAATAACCTTATTTTCATCTCTTTGAGCAAGCCCATACTCATAAGTCTTATCGTAATACTCTAAAAGAATTTGACAGGTAGTATAAAGGTCTCCCCTATTAAGAGCCGATTTTGCTGCTTTTGTTCGTAGCCCGCCAAGACGTTTTTGTAATTTTTCAATACCCTGCTCCAAAAGGCTAACTTCAGCTCTGCCATAATTCTGTACTAGCATTTCTATACGCACTTCTAAGGGTATATCCAAATAAATTACGGGCGATTGACGCATTTGTAAAAATAAATTATTAGGAATAAAACGCCTACCAATAAACCTACTTTCGTCTTCTAGCCAAATAATTGAGCGATGTAGGCACTTAAAAATTTCCATGCCTAATTCATTTTCGAATTGCTCCTGCGTAGGCTGTTCTTTCTCTCCTATAAATCCAAAAGCAGATCCCTTATGGCAGGCTATTGCCTCCAGATTAATAGCAGCTTGCCCCTGTTGCTTAAGTAGCTCCAAAATTATAGTCTTCCCAGACCCTGTTTTACCTCCTAGAATTATGTATCCTAATTTTTCAGAAAAAATATTAAGTACAAATTGCCTAAACTTTTTATACCCGCCCTGCAACAAATATACCTCCAAACCATATAGAGCTAAAAGCCATGCTACACTACTACTACGCTTTCCTCCTCTCCAACAGTGAAGTCCTACTTTTGAATAGTCTCCTAAAGCTCTTATAGCCTGTAGAATTTGACTCATTCGGGGGCCAACTATATCTAAACCCTCAAGTATAGCCGCTTGCTTTCCTTGAGCTTTGTAGATAGTGCCTATTAAAGCTCGCTCCTCATTACTAAATAAAGGTAAGTTAACCGCAAAAGGTATGTGGCCACTCTCGTACTCCTTAGGAGAACGTACATCGATAATAATAGGAGATTGTCGTAAAAATTGCTCCACCCCAAGCTCTTGTATCATAACTAACAAAATTCAATTAAATATTTGATGTCATTTTGGTAATACAAAAATTCCACTTTCAAATCATTTGGAGTCAGCCAATAAACTTATTTATAGATTTCCACTAAAATGTAAAAACCTACCCTATCCTAGGGCAGGTTTTTACATTTTAATTTCAAAAAGCACTTAATCCAATATCTGTAGTCGAACCTGGTAGCGCTTGCTGCCCTGCAATACCTCCACCACATACACCCCACTCTCCAATCCCCCTATCCTCTCGCCTATCACCTGGCGGCCTACCCCCACC
>JANWXU010000010.1 GCA_025057395.1 Bacteroidia bacterium
TATTTTTGCCGTTAGAGATAAGTGGGGAGGGGCCATGGAGGTTGCGGTATAGGGAGAATGGCATAGAGAGGGGTTTGGATGTGGGGGTAGGGGATAGTGGGTGGGTAGTTTATCCGGAGGTGAATAGTAGGTATGAGTTGGTGGGTTTGGAGGATAAGTATGGATGTGAGGGGTATGTGGAGGGGAGCGTGGAGGTGCGGGTAGAGGAGGGACCGTTTGTTCGTTTTGGGGTTGAGCGGTTGGAGGTCTGTGCGGGGGGTAGGGTGGAGATACCGCTTGAATTGGGGGGGGTAGGTCCGTGGGAGGTGTTGTATAGAGTGAATGGGGTGGATGGGGGCGTTTGGCGTGTGGGTGGGAGTGGTAGCGGTGCGGTGGTGGTTGGTAGTGTTTGGGAGGAGGTGTTGGGGAATAGGGAATATGAGTTGGTGGGGGTTCGAGATGGTCGAGGGTGTAGTAGGAGTGTGTCGGGTTTGTTAAGAGTGGAGGTTCGAGGTGGTTTGGGGGTTCGTGTGGTATCGCAGCGGGAGGCGGGTTGTGCGGGGGGTAGCATAAGTGTAGTGGGTGAGGGGGGAAGTGGGTCATATGTTTATAAGTTAGGGGGTATAGAGAATAGGAGTGGGAAGTTTGAGGGTTTGAGTGGTGGGCGGTATGAGTTGGAGGTGAGGGATGGTTTTTGTGTAGTTCGTAGGTTAGTGGAGGTGGCTGTGGGTCGGAGTGTTTCGCTGAGTCGGTTGGAGGTGGAGTCGAGTAACAGCGTACGTGCGGTGTGGCCGTTGGTGGTTGGTGCAAGGAGTTATAATATTCGGTATCGGGAGGTGGGGAGTGGTAGTTGGATAGTGGTGGAGGGTTTGGTGGGAGGGGAAGCTCGATTGAATGAGTTGAGCGGAGGCAAGACATATGAGTTTGAGTTACAGGTGGTTTGCGAGAGTGGGGTATTGTTGGAGTGGAGTAGTGGTTTGGGGGTTACGACGCCGGGGGTAAGTTGTGAAGGGGTTGGGAGGGTATTTGTAGAGGGTGTAGGGAGTAATAGTGCGATGGTGAGGTGGGAGGGTGTTGTGGGGGCGGTGTGTTACGAGGTGTCGTATGGTCCGATGAATGTGGATGTGGAGTTATGGGATCGGTTTAGTTTGGTGCCGAGCTCTGGTCGTAGTGTGGTATTGAGTGGTTTAGTGAGTGGAGTGGAGTATGGGGTTCGCGTGAGGGCGAACTGTTCATTATGTTCGAGGGTAGTTGGGAATAGGTCGGTGTGGAGTAGGGTAGAGCGGTTTGTGACGTTGGGGTTGCGGGGATTTGTGGGGGGTATTGTGGATGCTGGGGTGAGGGTATATCCGAATCCGAGTAGGGGGTTAGTGGAGGTTGTTGGTGGGGAGCATTGGGGCGAGCTGAAGGGGGTAGTGGTAAGGAGTTTAGCAGGGCGGGAGTTGATGCGGGTGGAGGGGGGTGTTGATGGTCGAATAGACTTAAGTGGTTTAAGGGGAGGAGTATATTTGTTAGAGTTAACATATGAGGGGGGTTTTGGGGTGGTGCGTGTGGTGATAGAGTAGGGGTTGTGGGAAAAGGAGAGGAGAGAAGTTGCCTGGCTGATAGCTGGGCGACTTTTCTTTTTAGAAGGGTCCTAATTCGTTTTTGATAAGGGTTAATAGGGATTGATATTCTTGGATGAGTTGTTGAATGACGTCTGAGGCGGAGCGGATTTGGGTAACAAGAGCGGCTGCTTGTCCTATTTCAAGTTCTCCCTCTTCTAGATTTCCTTCAAACATGCCTAAACGCGCACGCCCTTTATTCAATTACAGGAAGTTACCTTATGTTTAGCCCTCTAATATTAAGAACTAAAGTTAGAAGCCTTTAATTTTTATTGCCTCTAATCTTTTCTTAATATTAATATCCACATTTTTTATTGCAATTCTTTCTTAGGGAAAAATTAGAGAGTAAATTAAACTTTTAACAAAGAAAAACAAGGGGAAAACTAATTTATTGATTTTGTTTTTGAAGTGCTTGTTGGATAGATTGAAGCCCTGCATTAGCTTGAGGATGATTAGGCATTAGTTCTACTACTTTACGCCAAGCTTCCTGTGCTTGTAATAGCCTGCCGGTATTAAAATAAATAGCTCCTAAATAATACCAATAATCTACCATTTTGGGTTCTAGACGAGTAGCATGTAAATAGGCTTCAATAGCCTTATCATATTGGCCTTTTAGATTGTAACAAAATCCCAAATTTGACCAGGCTGTGGCGTATTTAGGATCAAAATAAACAGTTTTTTGAAGATTGTAAAAAGCGGAATCAATATTTCCCTTAAAGAAAGCTCTTTCTGCCCGTTTATAATAGACTTGCCCTAAAATTTCAGTGTATTTTACAATATCGGTATCGTGTGGGTTAATTCGATAGGCTCTATCCCAATATTTTTCTGCGTTTACAGTATCGCCTAATACGTAATACATTTTTCCTAGATTTAATAAAGGGTTATAGAATTCAGGATATATTTCTACAGCTCTTTTGAGGTAAGGAATAGCCTGCCGCTGATATTCACGACGTTTTAAAGAATCTTTCTCCGCATCTGCTTTATTTAAAAAAGTTTGTGCACGAGATTTAAATATCATCGCACTATTTGTAACCTGAACGTCACGGGCTACTAAAGTTTCGCTGTTATACCAATCTTTATTACGTTCAAAAGTTTTATACCAGCATAGCCATATCATAATGCCCAAGCCCACATAGCTTATAACTTTGAGGGTAGGTGCTCTGAGGATATTACTAAGGCGACAGTAATAATAGTAGAAAATAATAGCTATTGTTGTAACAAACCCCAATGAGCCTTGAAACACAAGGCGTTCTGCCATAAAACCCCCGATATTGATAAATATATTAGAAACAATTGAGATACTAGCATAAAAAAATAAAATACTCCAACCAATAGGATTTTTATGATATAAATATTTCAAGCCAAGTAGAGGAAATCCAAAATGAAGGATAAAAGAAAAGATAACAGAAGGGTAGTAAAGTTCTTTATAAGGAATTTCCTGATAAGAATAATCCCATGCTAGAGGGTGTGGCAATATTAAAAGGTGTAAATAATGGGTAAAAACATAAAAGATAGTAGCGTATTTTTGAGAGGTAGTTGCTTTGGAATAAGAATTATTGATCACGTCTACAATCTGTTCTCCCCCTAGACCAACAATATTATAACGGATTATTAAATAAATAGATACCAGAACAAGGTAGGGCAGGGTTAAAAGAATAACTTCTTTGATTTTAGCACGAGTAAAACAAAAAAAAGTGATAGGAATAATAGCTAGAAATGTAATAGCGTTTTCTTTTGAAAGAAGGCTAAGAAAAAAAAGAATAAAGGAGCCAACCCAATAGCTAAGGCGATAAGCCAGGTTAGTTTTTTCTAAGCCTTTGAATAAGGTGAAAAGTGAAAGTGTAGAAAGCAAAAGGGGTAATATTTCATCTCTTCCTTTAATATTAGCAACAACTTCTGTATGGATAGGATGAATTAAGAAAAATAAAGCAGCTAAGAAAGCGATGGGCAGGGGTAAGCAATACCGTACCAAGAAGAAGAAAATGCTAATTACACAGGCGGCATATAAAATTACATTAATAGCATGGCTGATCAGAGGGTTTTCTCCGCCTATAATTTCGTATTCAATAGCGAAGGTAATTTGGGGTAAGGGACGATACCTTCCGCCAGCAATAAGCTTTAAGTCTTTTTTGAGCCAGCCTGCAAAACTATCAGAAGTAAGAATATCGGGGATGCCAGCAATACCTTTTTTGGTAAAATCGTTATTATTAATTACAATAGCGTCATCGAGTGCATAATCATTGAGTAGGGTATTTCCATAAAAAAGAAAACTCAGTAGGAAAAAAAGTACAGCTATAAACCCTAATGTATATTTGCCTAAAGGTTGAGAAACAGTTAAAGGAGTAATGATAAAGGGCTCTCTTTTAGGTGCAGACTTTTTTTCTACTTTTGAATTTTTCATTTTTGTTGGATAATTTTAAATACTGGCGCTTTAGGGTAAAGGGCATCTCTTGCCTGCTTGTGCTCCGGATTTATGCGAAGACACTCCTTCCAAGCCCAAACAGCAGAATCTTGCTTACCATTATTAAAATAGCTCCAACCTAATCCGTACCAATGCTCAGCATTAGTTTTTTCATAGGATACTGCTAATTTGTAGTGATGTAGGGACGAATCGTTTCTGCCTACATTATAGTAGTACAATCCTAAATTGGAGTGAGCAGCAGCGTTTTTAGGGTCATACTGCAAAGCTTTATAGCATAATTGTATTGTTTTTTGATATTGTTGCAAAGCAAGCTCTTCTTTACCTTCCTTTCGGCTATGCTCTGCTTTTTTACCTAGTTCGTTTGCTTTTTGTATGTAAAGTCGGGCGATATTATTAATTAGGGTAGGATGTTTAGGGTTCACTTTATAAGCCTCCATGTAGATTTTTTCTTCTTCATCTAAGTACTTACCATCTTTATAAATTTCTTCTAAAAAATAATATAACTGACCCATTATAATATAAGCTTCCATAAAGCCCTTATGTCTTTCAATAGCTTTACGTGCCCAAATAAGGCCTTCTTTAAGATAGGCCTTTTTTCTTTCTTCTACATTTTGGATTTTTTCCCAAGGCTCAGGCGGCATTGTTAGCTGTGTTTTGAGCTGGTCGGCATAAGCTGCATTAGTGCGAGCACTATGCGGGGCAGCGTATACGTCGTTAGCAAAAAGTTTGAGATTCCAAGCCCACTGTTCATTTCGTACAGATGTTTTCCAAAAGCACAAGCCTATGATTACAAATAGAATCGTAATACTAAGTGCTATATTTTTTTTCTCCTGTCGATAATGTTCTAATATTTGAGTGAATATACCCCCCATTACGATAGCAAAACCAATAGATGGCTGAAAAAGAAAACGATCAGCTAGAAAGGCCCCCCCAATATTTAGTAGTATACTTGAAACAATAAAAATAGAAAGGTAATAAAATAAAATACCATAAGCGTAGATACTACGTTTAGGTAATTGCCAAAAGCCCCAACCTAGTAAAGCTGTATTGATAATTATTGCAGCCCAAACGCGAGGTTCATCTAAGTAGTAGTAAGGAATTTCGCTATAGGAATAGTCCCAAGCCTGAGGATGTGGCCAGATTACCAAGTGTAAATATTTAAGTAAGACGTAGACAATAGTAGCATACTTGTGAATAACGCTGGGAGCATATAAAAATGCGTTATTCATTACATCATCGCTTGGCTCGAGGTTTAGGCCAATAGCTATACGAATAAGCAAATAAATGATAATTACTACAACAATAGGCAGTGTATATCGAAGAATTTGCTTGTAATTTAAGGAAGTAAAAAAGTAAAGTGTTAGGGGCATAATACCTAGAAGCATTAATCCATTTTCTTTGGATAAAAGGGCAAGAAAAAACCACCCCCCTGCCCCTATTGCATATTTGTAATTTTGAGTTTGAATTGCCCTAAAAGTATGGTAAAAGGTGAGCAAAATAAACAGTAGTGATAGAATTTCGTCTCTGCCCTTAATATTAGCTACTGCTTCAACGTGAATAGGATGAATAGCAAAAATAAGAGTTGCTAAAAAAGCCCAAAGTGGCTTTTGGGGAATAAAATAATGAAAAAGTAGGAAATGTAGTAAAAATACTACTCCGCAATAAAGAACCACATTAATAAAATGGCTCATTTTAGGTTCGTGAGGATAGTAGTTTTTTTCGAATTCGGCAGGGGGCTTCATTTTACCCCATAATTGTTTTTCTATAGCAAAGGTTACGATAGAAAGAGGGCGGTAGCGCCCCCCTAAAAGTAGTTTAGGATCTTGATCAGGATTGTACCCTCTAAAGCTATCGTATCTTAAAATATTCCAAATGCCTGCAAAGCCCTTTTGGGTGTATTTATTTTGTTCAATTACTAAGCCGTCATCGACAGCATAGCCGTTATCCAACGTATTAGCATAAAAGATAAAGGAGATAATTATAAGAATGATAGATTGCACTTTATAGCGTAGCCACCAAGGGGTAGGTGGGGGCAAGTTTATTGGTGCTACTCTTCGGCGTGCTGGTTGTTGAATTGGGGGCTTTTTTGTTTGTGTACCCATGAACTTAATAAAATAAGATAAATAGATGCAAAATAAGTCTATTTTTGTAAACGTTGTAAAGCTGCCCTGGCAGATGTGTGATTAGGATTAATTTGTAATGCTTTTTGATAAGCCACTATTGCTTTTGCATTTTGTGCGGTTTCTCCTTCTTTTAAGCCATAAGCCCAACCTAGGCTATACCAATACTCAGCATTTTGAGGCTCTATTTCTGTAGCCTTAGAAAAAGCATGTATTGCTTTGTCGTATTGACCAATTGCGCTATAGAAAACTCCTAGGTTGGACCATGCATTAGCATGTTTAGGATCATAATTTGTGGCAATCTCTGCACTTTGGATAGCTAGGTTTAAATTTTTTTGATTATAGTATTCAATGGCTTTTTGATTATATAAGCGGCAGAGATTTTGTAATAAGGTAGGGTAATTGGGCTTATACTTGTAGGCTTGTAAGTAATATTTTTGAGCACTGTCTAAGTTATTTTTTAAAAAGTATGCTGTTCCTAGTTCCATAGCTGCTTGGGCATAGCCAGGATGAATTTGTATGGCTCTTGTAAGTAGGGGAATGGCTTGGTTGAGAAGTGCTTCTCTTTCAGGTGAATTAGCAGGCATTTGATTAGCCTTTTCTACTAATTGCCCCCCCGCTGCGGCATTAGTTTTGGTGCTATTGGGGGCGGCAACCACATCGCGCATCACTAAGGTGTATCCATTGAACCAATCCTTATTACGACTAATTGTCTTTTGTAGGGCTAGAATAAGAGTTACTGCTAAAGTGATAATAACAGCCGTTGTAGAAAAAGAGCCTAGCTTTTGATTTTGATAAATATACCAAAAAATAGTGGCTAAAAATATACAAAAGCCCAAAGAAGCTTGAAAAAGAAATCTTTCTCCAATATAGCCACCAATATTAATTACTAAATTAGAAACAATAAATAAAGAACCTACAAAAAACAAAATACTAAAAGCTAAAATTTTATCTAAAGAGATAGAAGAACCCATTTTATGATCCTTAAGAGTTTTTATAGCCCAAAAGATAGAACCTACGTATATCAAAACAGCTATAATAGCAATAGGATCGGTAAAATCTCGAAAAGGCATTTGAGCAAAGGAATAGTCCCAGGAAAGAGGATGAGGAAAGAATAGAAGTTGTAGGTAGAAAAGTAAAATACTAAAAATTGTAGCATATTTCACCCAAAAAGGCTTACCGTAATAAAAATTACTTAGAACATCTGTACTAGGAACACTAGGGTTAAAACCAATAAAATATAGGCGCCAACCTATATAGAAGATAAAAGTAATTAACAGGGGCAAAGCGGCAAAAGCAATTTTCTTCAGGTTTTGAGTTTGAAATATCCATAGGGTTAAGGGAAATAAAAATAATAGCATTATTCCATTTTCTTTTGAAAAAAGGGCTAGCAGGTAGGCAACGCCTAAGCCTATAGCTGTTTTCCATTTAGGGTTTAAGGCATAAGCAAATCCTAGATTTAATGTTAGGACGACAAAAAGCATTGAAAGAAGCTCGTCTCTACCCTTGAGGCTAGCTACTACTTCACAATGAATAGGATGAACAGCAAATAAGAGAGTGGAAATTAAAGCAATATAAGGATATTGTGGAAAAAGAAATTTTCTTTGCAATCGGTAGATTAACAAAAGAGTAATAGCAAAAAAAAGGATATTTATCTTGTGGCTTCGGTAGGGGTTAAAATCTAGGGGCGGAGGAGCATTTTTGGAAATTTCTCTTTCAATAGCAAAAGTTACAATTGCAAGGGGGCGGAAGTAACGTTTGGCAAAATCAGGAGAATCTCCCCAAAATCCGTGAAAACTGTCTTTAGTAAGAATATCGGGTATTCCCTTGATACCATTTCGAGTGTATACATTTCCATAGGTATACATTTGGTCATCGCCTGCATATTCGTGGTCATGGGTGTTGCCAAAAGCGAGTATAGCGGCAATTACTATGATTATTGCATGTACAAACCACTGGCTTAATATAGGGGGGGTAGCCTTTTTATTGGTAATTTGTATTTGATTGGCAGTTGAAGTGGATACCTTATTACTTTTAGATGATTTTGCCATAACCAAGCAAATATAATTTTCAAGGCGCAAATAGGAAAACCTAATTTTAGCTTTCGTTGCATATTTTTATAAATGCAAAGTTACAGCATTAAAAATGGTTAGAAATAATTCCTTAGTTGTAAGAAATTAAACTTCAATAAGTTGTACTTGTGTAAATAAAATTTTTAGCTTAGCTAGTATTCTTTCAGCTGCCTTTGTAACTTGTAAAATAAAAGATTAAACATAATATGGTTGCTATACATATACCACTATACACTTTCCTAATTGCTCTTTTATATTTGGTAAGTACTTATTGTGTAAAAGCTCAATGTGTTGTTTTTCACGAAAATTTCAATGCTTTGAGTAATACGAATACTGGTGGTTGGCAACTTAGTCAAAGAGGAGACGCATGCCATGCTAAGTGGTATATTTCTGATAGAGAACCGGGTCGGCCTACTAGTACTCCGTGCACCGATTATAATTGGGATTGTTTAGATAAAACACTTCATATTGGTCAAAATGATAACTTTTTATGCCAAGACTTAACAGATCCTAGAAGATGTGGTGATTGTGGTGCATGGCAAATTGAATCTTCAGTAGGTTGTCCTCGCTTAAATTATTCTACTCAAGCTGAGGCAATTAGTCCAGTAATTCGTTTAAGGAGTGCTACGGATAGTATAAAAATAGAATTTGATTTTGTAGCAGGCCTACGCGGTGCCTGTGGCAGTCCTACAGGTGACTATGCCCAGGTTTTTTTTAGAACTTCTACCAATAACGGGGCTTCCTTTGGACCGTGGATAAACTTAATGCCGCTAAATAGTCCTTGCCTACCCCGAACTAGCTCCTGCCCCGGAGCAAGAAACGAGGTTAGCGTAATCACGAATCTAGCTAAAGTATTGGCACTGTCTTCTGATATAAATGCTTTACAGTTACGCTTTACCTGGAATTCTTATGATGATTGCAATGGCGTAAGGCTAACTACTCTTGCAGTTGATAACATTAAGGTAACTGCCTTCCCAAGAGGAGGTACTCTACAAGTAGTGAATGCTGGTGGAGATCAATTTCGAGTTTGTCAAAGAAGCACTTGGCTAAATGCCGCTACTCCAGGGGGAACCTGGAGCCAACTTAGTGGACCTGCTGCTACTATTCAGTCTCCTAATCAAGCTTCTACCTTTGTAACAGGGCTGTTGCCCAACAACACTTATTTGTTTGAGTGGAAAATAGGCACTGCTTGCGATGTAGTAGTTATAACAACTAATTCGGGTACTCCGCCTAATGTAAATGCCGGACCCGACCAAGTAATTTGTACTAATAATACTACTTTGAATGCTACCGCTCCTGCAGGGGCTAATCCTAGAGGATGGCGCATCTTGCAGCAGCCTGCAGGAGCTAGTGCTACTTTTTCCAATCCCTCAGCCCCCAATACTCGGATTTCGAATCTAAATCAGGAGGGAGATTATGTTTTGGAATGGCTTGCCTTTTCAGGGTGTTGCGTAGGCAGAGATACAGTAATAATTACAGTTAAGCAGGAAGCTCCGAATGTTTTTGCAGGCAATGATACTGCCATATGTGGTGAGTCATTATTATTAAGAGCGGCTCCTGTTCCTGCCACTGTTGTTGCCCAATGGTCGATCTTAGAACAGCCTGCGGGTAGCAATGCTTCTATTCAAGAACCCTCTAAGGCTACAACTTCTGTAAATAATCTCATTGCAGGGGAATATAAATTTCTTTGGCAAGTTAATGATGATTGTAATAATAGAGTCCTTAAGGACACTTTAATAGTTAAAGTTACTACACCGTCTTTTTCTTTTTCAGTGGGTCAAGATTCTACCACTTGTCTTTCTACACTTAGCCTTTGGGCTACTCCTCTTTCTTCAGGGCTTAGCGGTAATTGGTTAGTTTTACAGCAACCAGATAATAATAATCCTGCTATAATTTCAGAATCTAACAAACCTAATGCTCGTATTTTTCTACCTACGGAGGGAGTGTACAAGCTCTTATGGAAAGTTACCGACGGTACTTGTACCCTGCAGGATACCCTGACAATAAATTATGATAAAAATTCTTTTCGTCTAGATACTGCTAGTTTGTTGCGTCCTATATGTACTTCCAACAATGGAGAAATTAGACTTCGGGCAATAAGCAGCTCCGACCTTACAAAATTGACAATAGCCCCTAACATTGGAGAGAGGGAGGGAGGATTTATTTTTAAGCGCCTGCCAGAAGGAACTTATGTTTTTGAGGCGGAAAATAAGGAGGGTTGCAAAACTACTTTAAAGGTAAAATTAGAATCTATTCAGCCTAATATAGCTATTTCGGAAATAGAAACTCAGCCTGCAAGTTGCCGAAAAGATAATGGCGCTTTAAAAATTGAGGCAGTAGGCGGAGTTGAACCGTATACCTATCAAATAACTCATCCTATTCAGCAAAGCAATACTACGGGTATCTTTACTAATTTATCTGCAGCTTTATACTGGATAGAAGTAAGCGACAGAAATGGTTGCAAAGCTAAAGCTTCGTTTGATGTGCCTACAAAAGACTTCGAAATTAAGGAAGCTCAGCTACGTATGCCTAAGTGTCATGGTAGTAATGATGGTCAAATTGTAGTTTCTGCTACTGGTGCTACTGAGCCATTTCTCTATACACTAGAACCTGGTAATATTACAAATACTACAGGTATTTTTGACCGACTAAAAGCAGGTTCTTATACTGTAACAGTACTAGATAGGAATACCTGTTCTATAATAGTACCGTTAGTATTGGAGGCGCCTTTGCCCTTAAACTTGAAGTTAAGTCTTCAAGCTCCTGGCTGTACTACAACGGATGGGAAAATTCTTTTTAGTGCTACTGGCGGAACTCCGCCCTATACATGCAGCTTATTGCCTAGTGCTGGACAATTTACTGATACCGCATTTATTAATCTTCCGGCAGGGGCTTATAGTCTAAAATTGCAAGACCAGAAGGGGTGCACTTTAGATACTCTAATAGCTCTTAATCCACCTAGTGATATTCAAATTACTATTAGTCCTAATGATATTATTCCGGCAAGTTGTAAGGGCAGGGCGGATGGGCAAATACTTATACGTGCGCATAGCATGGTGCCTATTCGCTTTTACTCTATATTTCCTGAGGTAGGTAATAATTTGCAAAATGGAATCTTTACCGACTTACCTGCTGGAAAGTATTTAGTGACAGTAACAAATGCAGTAGGGTGTAAATTCAGTAAGGAAGTAATAGTACCAGAAAAGGAGCTTTTTGAAGTAAAAATAATTAGTAAGGCTGACCTAAGTTGTGCTCAAAGTCAAGATGGGGCTATCACTCTTCAAGTGCGAGGCAACGGAATACCACCCTTTTTGTTTTCTATTGATGGAGGTATTAACACTGTTCGTACAGGTGAGTCACAGCTTACTTATACAGGACTTGATGCAGGAGAATACATTCCTTGGGTAAAAGATAGGCAAGGATGTATTGTACAATTACCACCTATAGTGGTTTCTGCTCCTTTGCCCCTTAGCTGGGACGTAAGTTACAGTGCTCCTAATTGTGTAGGAGTAAACAACGGAAAAATTATAGCCCTTATGAGTGGTGGAACCCCTCCTTATACTTTTATTTTATCTGACCAAAGTGGAGTAATAAAAACTCAAGATAAGGGAGAGTTTCTAAATTTAGCACCGGGTGAATACGGGCTAGAAGTAAAAGATGATAAGGGTTGTAGCCTTAAGCTATCAGAATTCATAGACCTAAGAATTTTAGATCCCCTTTCAATGGAAGTAGTAAATATTCAGCCGCCTATTTGTGCAGGGCAGGCTACAGCCAGTATACAATTAAAAGTCAAAAATGCCCGAGCTCCATGGAAGGTGATGGCTACGCCAGGCAACCAAATTTTTGAAAACACTGAAAACTTAACAGCCTTAAAAGCTGGCAAATACTGGCTGGTTTTACGAGATGCTTCTGGTTGTGAATATACTCTAGTAGACTCTGTAAATATTCCTTCTCCTTTGCCATTAAAATGGGAAAGTTTTGTAGCTACCTCTCCTGCTTGTTATAATGGTGCGGATGGTTCTTTAAAGGTAAATTTAGCCAATGCCAATTCGCCTGTCACTTTTACCTTAAAAACTTCAGAGGGACAAGAAGTAACTCAAAGTGAGGGCTATTTTGAAAATTTAAAAGCAAGTAGATATTTACTTAGAGCAGTAGATGTAAAAGGATGCCAGTTGGATACTACTTTCATTCTTGTGAATCCACTACCCATAATCATTTCTCCCTC
The DNA here is from genome assembly GCA_025057395.1 of Bacteroidia bacterium. GTDB lineage: Bacteria > Bacteroidota > Bacteroidia > J057 > JANWXU01 > JANWXU01. Next base: position 12,423 of record JANWXU010000010.1, read on the forward strand.
TGATACACTGCTTTGTGTTGGTCAGACGGGGGGCAAACAAATTGTGCCCTTAGTAGCTAAGCAAGGTAGTACTATTCTAAGGGAGGGGAGTTGGAGTGGAGCTGGGGTAGAAGCCAATAGTGCTCGCTTCAATTCCTCATTAGTAAACGATGCGCCGGGCAAATATACTGTACAGTTTACTTCGTCTAAGGGTTGTATTGCAAATGCTACTATTCAAATTATTAATTTGCAGGTTCAGGCTACAGATACAGTATGCTTTGGGAGCGAAAATTATAAGCCACCTTTGCCTAATTTGGTAGGAGGAAGTTGGCGAGCAGGTAATGCTGCTGTGCAAATAAATCCCCAGACAGGAAATGTGGAAAATATTAAGGAGCTCAGGAGTGATAATTACCTGCTAATATATGAGGCAGATGGATGCCAAGATACTCTGGTACTTTATATTTTGCCTCCTATAAGCGGAACTATTTTAACGACTCCTAGTGAAGACGCTCTTTATCCAAACCAACCTATTACGATGGGTATAGTTACTCAAGAAGAAATTCGCTCTGTATTTTGGGATGGTGGTATTTTGCATCGGGAAGATGATACCAGTAGTAGAAAAAATCCTGTTTTTACTTATCCAGAAAAAGGGAATTACACCGTAAAGGTTTGGATTACTAATACAAGAGGTTGTAAGCAATTGCTAGAAAAACAACTTGCTATTAAATGGCTGCTAGATCCTTTTATTCCTAATGTAATTACTCCTAATGGGGATGGGGTTAATGATGGGGTGGAATTGAACTTTAGTTCTTTTGTTCGTTTAACTTTTACTGTTTACGATGCTTGGGGTAAACAAATTTTTCAAACTCAAGACCCTAAGGGAACATGGTTTCCTAGAAAAGAAGATTTAAGTCCGGGCACGTATTATTACTTGCTTCAGTTTGAAAATCCAGAAAATAATCAAAAACATACTAAAACTGGAAATATCGCTATAATTTATTAAATTTAGGGTTTGCTAACTATAAAGGAGCCCCTTATAAAAAAGGGGCTTATTTTTTATACTATGGAATACGCTGATTTTTGCTCTGCTCTAGAGGCATATCCTAAGCCCTTAGCTTTTGTGGATTTGGATGCCCTGGATGAAAATATACAGCTAGTAAAAGAAAGAGTAAAGTATAAAATTCCTATTCGTATAGCTACTAAGTCTATCCGTTGTGTATGGATACTTAACTATATAAGAGAGCAGCTAGGCGAGCTTTATGCAGGATTAATGGCATTTAGTCCGGAGGAGGCAGTATGGTTATGCCAAAAAGGTTTTGAAAATATAGTAATTGGTTATCCTTATGTTCATTCTCAAAGTTTAAAGAACATTTTAGCCCAAAATTCTGCACAAAAAAAAATAGTGGTTATGGTAGACTTAATAGAACATTTAGATAGATTGCAGCATATCGGTTGGTCTGAGGGTAAGCAATTTTTAGTTTGTGTAGATTTAGATATGTCTACTCGATTTCCTTTTTTGTATTTTGGAGTATATCGTTCTAGTATTCGAACTGAAAAAAAACTAAAAGAATTTTTAGCGTATATTCGAAAGTGTAGCCATCTACGGTTAGTAGGGGCAATGGGATACGAAGCACAAATCTCAGGCGTTCAAGATATACCCTTAGGAAAGCCATTTTGGGCGCCTATTATTCGAATATTGAAAAAGAATTCGATACATTCTTTAACTGCTCGAAGGCAAAAGATGATTCAAATTATTAAACAAACGGGTTTTAGTTTAGAATTTGTAAATGGTGGGGGAACAGGGAGTTTAGAAAGTTCATTGCAAGATGCTACTCTCACAGAGGTTACAGTAGGTTCAGCTTTCTTTGCGCCTGCTTTATTCGAGGGCTATTCTAATTTTAGGCATCGACCTGCTGCTGGCTTTGCCCTAGAAGTTACTCGTAATCCTGAAAAAGGTGTGTATACTTGTGCAGGTGGAGGATACGTAGCTTCGGGAGCTGCCGGAATGGATAAGTTACCGCAACCTTGGCTTCCCCAAGGAGCCAGTCTTATTAGAAATGAGGGAGCAGGCGAAGTACAAACGCCAATTGTTACTAAAGAGCTTCTACGCCTGGGAATGCCTGTTATCTTTCGGCATGCAAAGGCAGGTGAACTATGTGAAAGATTTAATTCTCTCTTATTATTTAGAAAGGGAAAAGTTGTTCAGGAAGTACTTACTTATCGCGGTGAAGGAAAGTGTTTTTTATAAAAGTGTATTTATTTGTGAAAATGTGGAACATGATAATAAAAAAATCAATAACATTACTAAATGACTGATTTGCAAAATTAATCCTAGAACCAAATGGTGCATACCCAAGAAAATCTTCAACTTTTTGTTTTAAAGCTAGTAAATTTACTACCTTCTCAATTTGAAAAAATAATTAGAGAAAAGAAACTATTTTACTTACAAAATCAGCCTCCCTTACCTGAAAATGTAGAAAATATTATAAAAAAGTACAGTTTACTTAATGCGGGAATTGCGGCGGGCAGTGCTATGATGCCTACTCCTATTTCAATATTAGCAATTGTGCCTGAACTCATAGCCGTAACAACTAACCAAGTTAAAATGCTAATCGATATTGCTGCTGCGTATGATAAGCACCCTATTTTGAGCAAGGATTTATTAATGAGTCTTTTATGCTATATTGATGGGATTCCTACTCCACTGATAGAAGCTGATAAAAGTAAAATTTTATTTCCTCGTTTTACCGAATCCATGAGTCAGCAGCTTGCAACAGCAGTAGCTCGTCAAATTGGGATTCGCTTAGGCAAATCTTCCGTGCTCCGATTTATTCCTATCTTAGGTTCTGTGGCTTTGGGTTATTGGGTACAATTATATACTTCTCGGCTCGGACAAAGTGCTATTGCCTTTTTTCAAAAGAGAATTGAATTTACAGAAGTCTCTGCCCAGGGCCTTCCTACTATGGAGCTAGAAGCAGAACAGAGAGCAAAAATTGAATTCGAGAGAGCTTTAGCTCTTATTAATTTGATGAAAATTGATGGAAAAATAGATAGGAGGGAGCTTCAGTTTGTGAAAAAAATTTTGCGAGAATTGGAGCTTTCGTCTCTAGCTAAAAGGGAATTAACAGAATATATTTATTCTTCTAATTTTAGATCTGTTAATACTGCTCTTATTAAAGAAGATGCTGGAGAAGCTTTGGCTACTTTAGTGGATATGGTAGTCTTAAGTCAAAAGGATGGAGAAATAGATAGGGAAGAAAAAAAGTACATTTTTCAAATTGGTAAAGAGCTTGATTTTTCTCTTATGACTATTGATTCTTTGTTTGGTTAAAAAATTAGTCTTCTCTTTCTACTAATTCAAAAGGGATGTTTACAAAATTTTTTAGATCTTCTCCAATATCTCGCATATTTGTATCTTCAGGTAGGTAATGCCAACGTACTACGCAAGTTCTGCCGGCTGCGATTTGATTTTCAAGTAAATCTAGAAGCTGAATAATTAATTTGGTAGAGCTGGTATTTATATAGTCAAAATAAAAATCGATATTAATGTTTGGATACTTGCCCGTTTCTATCTGGGTTCTATACCAATCGATGATATGGGAATAAAAGGCAACGGAATCTGAAGGATAAGAATTGCCGCGTAAAATTAAGTCGCCCGTGGCTTTATTAATAATCATTTCAGGGGTGTCTTTTGTAGGGGCTTTGTAATCTTCAATATCTTGTACCATATTCAGTAAAATATTCTTCAGCTGCAAAATTGAAGAAAAAAAATGAATATCAAAAATAAGTGCTATATGCACGTAAAGTGTAATTACTTTATTTATTCAATTACAATTTTTTATCTTCTAGGCGAACCGGTAGTTCTGGGAATATTATCTCTAAATTCAGGCAAGTGCCAATCATTAGAGTCAAGATTATAGTCTGGTATTCTAGATTTTAGCAGCATAGCACGCCAGTTGGCATTGTAGGTTTCACCGGCTAGAGTAGAGTGTAATAGCGGATATTCATTAGAAGAATAGTCACTATCGTAAAAGACAAAAATCACTCCCTGCTGAGAACCAATTTTATTGTAGGTCCAGACCTGGTAGGGCATTTTGTCTTGCTCCCCGTTTATGTCTTGAATATCATCTGGGGTTCCGTAAGTTAATAGAACTCTCCCCCTTTCCGTCTTCCACCCCGGTTTAGAAGCTGATTTGAAATGTTGGCAAGCATATTTGAATCGTTGGTAATAATTTCTCCATTGCTTTTGTGGATCATTAGGATCATTTTCACGTTTTAACCAAAAATTGTAGAAATATTTTTTCTTTTCTTCATAAGTCTGCAGTACCTGTGCCATTTCTTTTTCTGTAGCGGTACTAATATATTGCAGAGCTGCAATGTAAGTATTGAGTTCAGGCTCGGGATAGTTGTATAGTTGGTCGTACAAATCTACAAAGTTAGAGGGTAGGGCGATATGGGGATTATCTATATACACTTTATAATGAGTGGAGGCTACCAAGGTACCATCATTTTTTTTAAGTTCCACATGTAAAACATATATTTGGGAGCTAAGGTCTTTAATGCAAAATTCTCCTGAAAAAATTTCAAAAATATTAGGTTTACGGGGTTTCGAAATTTTATTTAACTTTTTTAGAGGAGTAGTAGAATTTACCTCGCTTAAGTAAAAATTAATATAGTAGGGCTCCTGTAGTAATTGATTTAGATGGTACCATTCTAAATAAAACCGCAATGTATCTTGGTTTCTAAAATAGTTGCCTGTTGCAAAAGGAATAATTTCATATCCATGTTTGGTAAAGTCGTTATTTCTTTCACTCTTTTGAATAGATTCAATGAAATGAATATCGCTAAAATGAAAAGCATTTGCTCTCTTTTCTTCTATGAAGAATTCACGTACCAACTCTGATTTTTCAGGATTTGTAGCGAATTTATCTATTGCACTTGACTTTAAAACATAGTACCCTGGTTCTACAGCTACTCGTACTTGTGAAAGCGTATGGTAGCGCAAACTGGCGTATTGAGTATCAGGTAATTCAGGAGTAGAAATAGATAAAGTATCGTTATAGGTATAGTCTTTCTCTCCTTTACGTTGAATTTGAAGTATTAATTCTGCTAATCCTTGATAAAGATTTCGAGAATTTTTTTTATAATGTAAAGAAGTTCCGTCTATTGCTATGTAAATTTCAATGTAAGGTGTACCTTTAGCTGGGTGTAAATATTGGTTGATGTTCAAAAAATAATATATTCCTTCCTTACTAGCCGCACGAATTTTATTGAAAATTACTGCTTGCAGCCCTACTATAAGGCTTATAAGAAGGAAGCTAAATTTTTTATAAACTACCATTTCGGAAGAAAGAATTTTTTAAGGTAAATAAATATACACAAAAATCGTCTTTTGGAAAAGAAACTAAGGCTTCAATTTGAATAGTTGTGCTGCTATTAAGTCTCTATTTAAACTGAATGTATTTTATTATCTATATTCGCATGGTAAATTCTACTATCAAAAGTGTTAAAAAATATTGAGTAAAACTCAAAGTTGGATTAAAACTTGAGTTTTCATTTTCATTCCTCCTTTAATACACTGCATTTTCGTAGCTAGATGGCTCTTCTAATAAATTTAAATTTTTATATTATCGTTACTCTTTTTGTTGGCATTTGGAAATGGGGGCAAGCGCAGAATAAAGCTAATTGCCCCACGGAGGTAGAAATTATTACTAATTCTCCCGTATGTGAAGGAGTTACTTTGCGGTTATCTACTTCCTGGAAAGGACAGGCTTCATGGCTATGGCAAGGACCTAATCAATTTTTAAGTAAGGAACCCCGTGCTGCCAAATATGCTACTACATTGAAAGATGGGGGCATATATACCCTAGTTTTACAAATTCCTGGTTGCCCTAGTTTAGAAAAAAAATTTGAGGTAGAAATTCGCCCTTTTCCAACTAAACCATCGATACCTGCTTTTCAAAACTTATGTACCGGCGATACTCTATTTTTACCTGTTGAGCCTTTACCGAGAGCCACGTATGAGTGGAGAGGACCTAATAATTTTGTTTCCCGGGAGGCAAGTTTATACAAGCCTGATGTTACATCCAATGATGCTGGTTTGTATCAATTGGTTGTTATGCAAAATGGTTGTATTTCTAAACCTTCCTCCCTTCGCCTTGTTGTTAATAATCGTCCGCCTTTGCCCGAAATCCAACACAATGCACCTATATGTGAAGGAGAAACTTTATTGCTTTCAACTCCTGCTATAGCAGGGGTCTCTTATGAGTGGAAGGGGCCTGAAGGATTTTATTCTCATGCCAGAACTATTCAAATGCCTGCTTTCTTAAAACATGCTGGAGAATACTCCCTACGTTTACATAAAAATGGGTGTTTTTCCCAAGTTAATAAAAAAAAAATTGAAGTTTTGCCTTTACCTGGTGAAGTACGGATTATAGGACCCGATACTCTTTGTGGTAATTCTACGTTAGAGTTAATAGCAACGGCACAACGCCAAGAAGTAAAATTTTTTTGGAAAGGGCCCTTTAATTTTTCCTATGTAGGGCCAAGTTTTAAAAAGGTGTTATCTATCTACCGGGAAACAGAGGAAGTATATGAAGTGGTAGGTGCTATCGGTAGCTGTAGTACCCAAGCAGTAACTAAGAAGTTAAAATTTCTTCCACCTCCCTTACCAGTAATAGTAACTTCTAATAGCCCTATTTGTAGTGGACAGGCTTTACATTTTACTACCATTGCCCTGGAAAGAAATATTTTTTATTATTGGAAGGGGCCTAATAACTACACTTCCCCAGAGCCCAATCCAACGATTGAAAAAGCGTCTAACCTACAAAATGGAACTTATTCTTTAGTAGTTAGAAATAATTTTTGTAGCTCACTTCCAATAACTGTGCTAGTACAAGTAAATACTTTTCCTTCTTTGACAAACGTTTTTACCAATAGTCCGGTTTGTGAAAAGGAAACATTAAAGCTTAGCGTAGAAGTCAATCTTGGGGTAGAATACTACTGGCAAGGTCCTAACCATTGGCAATATTTTGGAGCCGCGGCTGAAATTCCTAATGTAGCTAAAGAAAATTCTGGCTGGTACCGACTCACTGCTCAACATCGTGGCTGTAAAACTGATACGCTGATAAAAGTTATTGTCAAGTCTCAACCTATTGTAGGCTTCATTCCTATTAGTGCGTCTGTATGTTTAGGAGAATCTCTAAAAATTGATGTTCCTTTGATAGAAGGAGCTTACTACCTATGGCAGGGCCCGGCAGGATTTGCACATAAGGAACCTGAATTGAAAATTTCTAAAGTTAATTATCATAACGCAGGCGACTATCTGCTTAAGGTAGTGGTGGAGGGCTGTACGTCGGAAGTACAAAATGTAGAAGTAAAAGTTTTGGACTGCAGAAAGCAATGTTTGCCTCCTGAGGATATTTCTGTACAAGAAACTACTGCTAGTAGAGCTTTGGTTCGGTTTAGTCCTAGAAGTTCTGAAGCAAAGTCATATATTATTGCGTATGGTCCATTGTGGCGAAATCCTGAGCGATGGGAAACTAAAGTAATAAGCGCCCTAGAGCCAGCTGTTGTATTAGAAGATTTACAGCCAGCTACTCGATATGGCTTTCGCATACGGAGTAACTGTACCTTACTTTCTAGAGCAAGTGGAGACCGTTCTTATTGGAGTAATTCTATTTCTTTTTTGACTCCAGAAAGTGAAGCAGTCTATAAAATACAAAAAAAATTAGCAAATGCTAGTTGCGTTGTATATCCTAATCCTTTTTATGGAGTACTCAAAATTACCTTTGCTTCTTTCTGGCAAGGGCAAACGCTAATTACTTTTTATGATGGAGAGGGTAAGTCTAAATTTCAAACGCTAGCTTTTATTCATGCAGCAAATCCATTAGTTGAATTGCAATTAACAAGTTTGGAAAATGGTTTTTATACTCTAGAAATAAAAAAGGAGGATACAGCCTTGCGTCTTATGCTTGTAAAAAATTAATTGGTACTAGCTTAAAGAAGTATCCTAATGGAGTTTATTAAGACTTTAAAATTTTTATTAGAATATCCAATCTTTACTATTAACAAACAACAAATCACACTAATCAATTTCATTGTACTGCTTTTATTAATAGCAGTAGGTAAGCTGTTGGGGTGGCTCATAACTAAGTTCATCAGCCAACAGCTCATGAAAACTCAGCGGGTTCCTTTAGGCAGGGCGTACGCCGTAACTCAAATTGCAAAATACTTAATATATGCTTTACTCTTGATTATTGGCTTACAAAGCACTGGTGTCAATGTAACAGTATTAGTAGCAAGTTCTACAGCTCTATTAGTAGGGGTAGGATTAGGGTTGCAAACTATTTTTAATGATTTTTTTAGTGGGTTGATTCTTCTTTTTGAAGGTAATTTGCAGGTAGATGATGTTGTTCAAGTTGAAAATTTAATTGGCAGAGTTACTGAGGTAGGCTTTCGTACTTCAAAAATAATTACTCGAGACGGAGTCTCGATTATTGTTCCTAATTCGAGGTTTATTTCTAATAGTCTAGTAAATTGGAGTCATGAAAACCCTATCTCTCGCTTTTATATAAGTGTAGGCGTAGCTTATGATAGCGACGTGGAAAAAGTTAAACAAATTTTGTTATCCTGTGCCTTAGCCCATGAGTCGGTGGAAAAGGAGCCTGCTCCACAAGTTTTTTTTGAAGATTATGCTGACTTTTCTTTAATTTTTCGACTTCATTTTTGGACAAATGATGTTTTCAACGTAGAAACGACAAAAAGCGAATTACGCTATGCTATATGGCATGCTTTGAAAGCTAATCAAATTACGATTCCTTTTCCACAGCGTGAAATTAAAATTATTTCATCGTAATCTTTGTTATATGGTTGCTTTACGTTTAGCTTATAGTACTTGCCCTAATGATACTTTTATTTTTGGAGCAATAGCCCAAAAATTAATTTCTACAGAGCCTTTTGATTTAAACATACACTTGGCAGATATTCAACAATTGAATATGCTGGCTCGCAAAGGAGAGGTAGATATTTGTAAAGTTTCTTTTCTTACCTACTTTTTGCTTCGTGAAAAGTACGAGCTTTTGCCCGTGGGTAGTGCTATAGGAAGGGGCTGCGGACCATTATTAATTGCTCGTCCTGGTATTAATGAAAACACTGATCTTAGGAGCATGCGCATAGGAATTCCGGGATGGGATACTACAGCCCATTTTTTATTACACTACTTTAACCCTAATATTCCAAGTGAAAATAAAAAAGTATTACTTTTTCATCAAATTATACCCGCTTTATTAAATAATGAAATTGACGTAGGAGTAATTATTCATGAAAGTCGTTTTATTTACCAGCGTTGGGGGCTAAAGTTATTAATAGACTTAGGTGAATATTGGGAAAAGAGCACTCAGGCTCTTATTCCTTTAGGAGCAATTATCATCCGAAAGGTATTGACTCCTTCTATAAAAGAACATTTTGTATACCTACTAAAACAAAGCATTGAATATGCCTTTGCTAATCCTGCTTCTTTGATGCCCTATATTCATTCTTTGGCGCAAGAACTAGAAGAGGAAGTGATTAAGGCTCATATTAAGCTATACGTAAATGAATATACCCGAGATTTAGGCACTGAGGGTAATGCTAGTATTGAACATTTTTTTGAGGTCGCTAATCAGTTGAATTGGGATTTTATAGCTAGAGCGTTTATTGATTAGTGCATATAGTTTTGTCTTTGAGTACGTATCGAAATCCTAAATAAATAATTCTGCCCATAATAGGTCCCCACACGTATGAAGTATCAAAAAAGAGGCTGAAAGGAGCGTTGGCTGCAACAATAGGCTCAGCAAGAGTAAAATTATTTAGGTTTTCCCCACCTATATAAAATTCCCAGTCTTTGTAGGCGTAGTTGATTTGAGCATAAAGAGTGTAATACGAGGGAGAATAGGGGGGGCGTTGGTAGATAGTTGGAATATTCAAGGAATTGGGTAGCCGCTGGGGGCCATACCAATGAACAGTGAAGTCGAATTTCCAGCTTTTGATGGCATAAGCAACATTAAATAGTGCTCGATGTTTCGCTACTAAAGGCCTTTCCAGGAGCTGACCATGAAAAGTACTTTTTACATCGTACCATTTCCAGGCGAGTTTAAGCTCTAAGTTGGTTAAGGGCTCTAGTATAGCTTCCAATTGTGCAGTATTAGCAAAAGAGCTCCCTTTTAGGTTATAAAAGTGAATGGCAGTTCTTTCTTGGTCTAAGTCTGCAATCACTTGGGCTTCGAATTGTGTGCGGTAGAGGTCGATAGTAAATATCCATTCTTTACGAGCAATTTTTACACTTTGGGTAAAATTAGCGCCTATGTTCCAGCCCTTTTCGGGAAAAAGGTTTTCGGAAATTATTAATCTTCGGGAGCTCGTAAGTGCGTTAATGTTATCTGCGAAAATATTAGCTACTCGGTAGCCCCTACCTGCTGCTAAGCGCAAAGTACTTTGGGGAGTAAAATTATATTTAATATGCAAACGTGGAGCAAAAAGCCACTGAAAGAGGTTGTGATGGTCTAAACGCATAGAGGTAACGCAGGAAAGCTTTTCACTAGGTTTGAGGGTATATTCTAAAAAAATACCTGGTACTCTCTCTTGGCGAGCCAATACTAAAGTATGAAGATGAGTATCTAGAGGAGTAAATGTAATTTGCTCTGTATAGTTATCTGCTAGCAAGCTAAAGCCAGCAGTAATAGTATGATTAGGATTGATTATTGGGGTAGAAAATAATAAATTGATATTAAAGTTAGTTTGGAGGGCGTTATAGTATCTTCTTCCAAAATACGAATTTTGTTGGTGGTAGGTGCCAAAAATTTGGGTACCTATGCTTTGGTGCGGTTTATTAGGAAATACATATCCTGTTTTGGCGAATAATTCAATTCTCTGTGTTTGAATTTTTACCCCATATTTTTGAAAAGTTCCTTTATGCATTTTTTCTATAAAATCTTTTTCTCCACTAAGAATATTATCCCAAACAATATGTATACCATATTTTCCTTCCCAGCCCGTAGGTAATGCAAAGCTCCATCGGCTCAAAAAATTATATTGGGTGTATTTAGGAGTATCTAAAAAATTATCTTTGTTATTATCGTTTGAAGTAGATAATCCACTTACATGGAAAAAATGAGCGGAATTTATTCTTTTATGGGGTTGGTATTTAAACAATATATTTCCTTCCATTCGTCCCATAGTATTGCTGTAGAAGTTAAGTAAAAATTTTTCCATAGTTTCTGGCTGTTTAAGCTGGATATTAATTTGACCCGTAATGGATTCGTAAAAGTTAGTAGCAGAGCCCGCTCCTTTGCTTACCTGCACTGCATTCAACCAAACACCAGGAATATAATTGAGTCCATAAGTTCTGCCTATACCACGTATTAAGGGCAAATTTTCGGTTAAAATTTGCGTATAGACTCCAGATAAGCCTAACATTTGTACTTCTTTTACTCCAGTAATGGGATCTGCATAAGATACATCTACAGTAGCATTATTTATAAAACTTTCAGAAAGATTACAACATGCTGCTTTAAGAAATTCTTTTTCTGAAAGTATTTCAACTTTTTGTGTAGAAAGGTGAGAAATGGAGGTAGCTTTAACTTGAGAAAACACTTCTACAGCTGCCACCTCTAAAGGACGTCTGAGAATAATAGTAACATTTTTAGGAGAAAAAACTTTTAGGGTATCATTATGATAACCTATGAAAGAAGTAACTAAATAAGCAGGTAATGAAGAGGGAAGCTTAATGGTAAAAAAACCATTTTCATCAGAAATGGCTCCTGTATCAGAGTTTAACCATTGAATTCTTGCGCCTGCCAGCGGAGTGGGCATACCCGGTCCTGGCTTTTCATATACGTATCCTTTAAGTAGAGTAGGTAGGTTTTGTGATTGGGGCGAGTAAAAGAAAGAAGAAAATAAAAGGTATAACAATAATTTTTTCATTGCATAAAAAGCAAAAAAGCCCTTTCGTTGTTACCAACGAAGGGCTACGGATATCAAAATAAGAACTATAATTTAATTTTATTTCCTATTAAGGATGCACCTAGAATAATACCTAGCCCCATAATCATTGAGAGGGCAACGCAAGTAGTATTGCACATACCTTTTTCGGATGCCTGGGTATTACTAGCAAATACAACTTGGGTATTATTTACATTACTTTTACCTGCTTGCCCAGGACAAAGTCTTTGCATACTAGGACAGACTGATTGCCCTACATGCGCTGGATTTGCACTTTGACTTGCAGTAGCTGCCTTTTCTCCACACGCTAGTAATTGTAAGGCAAATAAAAAAGCAAGAATAAATGATGCAATTAGTTTAAGCATAGTTTTAATATTTATGTCACAAAAATAACAAATAAGCTTTAAGAAAAATTCAAGAAAAGGATGAAATCTATACCTTTACATAAATTTCAGCTCCCTGCTCTATAAATTCACTGGATTTTTCTTTCATTCCTTTTTCTATGGCTGTTTGGATATCTGTTTCTTGTGTAGCAGCATATTCTCGGATTTGTTGTGTAATTTCCATGGAGCAGAATTTAGGGCCACACATGGAGCAGAAATGAGCTACTTTGGCATTTTCAGAGGGTAGAGTTTCATCATGAAATTCTCGTGCCGTATCAGGGTCGAGAGATAAATTAAATTGATCTTCCCAGCGGAATTCAAAGCGCGCCTTGCTTAGGGCGTCATCGCGAATTTGGGCGCCAGGATGTCCCTTGGCTAAATCTGCAGCATGAGCAGCAATTTTATAAGCAATTACACCTTCTTTAACATCTTTTTTATTGGGTAAGCCTAAATGTTCTTTAGGGGTAACGTAGCAAAGCATGGCTGTACCAAACCATCCTATCATGGCCGCCCCAATAGCAGAGGTGATGTGGTCGTAGCCCGGAGCTATATCTGTAGTTAAGGGTCCTAGAGTGTAAAAGGGTGCGCCATGGCAATATTCAAGTTGTAAATCCATATTTTCTTTTATTAATTGCATGGGTACATGTCCGGGGCCTTCTATCATTACCTGAACATCGTGCTCCCAAGCAATTTTAGTAAGTTCTCCTAGGGTTTTAAGTTCGCCTAGCTGTGCAGCATCATTAGCGTCTGCAATACACCCTGGTCTTAAACCATCTCCTAGAGAAAAAGCCACATCATATGCTTTCATAATTTCGCATATTTCCTCAAAGTGGGTATAGAGGAAGTTTTCCTTGTGGTGGGCTAAGCACCATTTTGCCATTATTGATCCACCACGGGAAACAATACCCGTAATCCTTTTTGCTGTAAGAGGAATATACCGGAGCAAAACACCGGCATGAATTGTAAAATAATCTACTCCCTGCTCTGCCTGTTCTATCAATGTGTCTCTAAATATTTCCCAAGTGAGCTCCTCGGCTTTGCCTCCTACTTTTTCTAAGGCTTGATATATAGGCACTGTGCCTACAGGCGTAGGACAATTACGAATAATCCACTCTCTTGTTTCATGAATATTTTTGCCTGTGCTAAGATCCATGATAGTATCAGCACCCCAGCGACAAGCCCATACTGCTTTCTCTACCTCTTCTGCAATTGAAGAGGTAACTGCTGAATTGCCAATATTAGCATTAATTTTTACCAGGAAGTTTCTGCCAATGATCATCGGCTCACTTTCTGGGTGGTTAATATTAGCAGGAATAATTGCTCTTCCGGCTGCTACTTCCGAGCGTACAAATTCTGGGGTAATAGTATATTTAGGCGTTAAAGCACCAAAGTTCATCCCAGGATGCTGCAAGGCAAGATATTCCTTATAGAGCTCTATTCTTTGGTTTTCTCGAATAGCCACATACTCCATTTCAGGGGTGATAATTCCCTTTTTGGCATAATGCATTTGAGTAACATTAGTTCCCGGCTTAGCTCTTAGTGGCCTTCGAGGACTGGGAAATTGTATAGCTCGCAGCTGTTCATCATTTTCTCTTTGACGCGCATAGTAAGAGCTAGGGGAATCTAAATATTCTACGTCATTACGCGCTAATATCCACTCTTGACGCAAAGGAGGAAGTCCCTTGGTAATGTCAATTTCAATATCAGGGTCTGTATAGGGGCCACTTGTATCGTAAACAGTTATAGGTAAATTTTTATGATCGCTTTTTGAGCTAAGGTGAATTTCTCGCATAGCTACCCTTAAGTAAGGGTATATCTGGCCTGATACGTAAATTTTTCTTGAATTCGGAAAAGGCGTACGAGTAATTATATTGTTATCAGGTAAAATTGCTTGTTTTGTTTTGGTTGCCATTTATTATTTTTTTTATTTAGACTAAGTATAAATAATACTTAAAGGTATGATATAATACTATACAAACAAAATTTTTCGAAGCATAATTTCTTTTAGTAAACTAAAAAACATACTAACTAAAAATACTAAAAATTTAATCTTTGTCGAAGGTCAAGCCGAAATTTTCGTGCCGTATCTTTAGCTATATCATAACCTGCGTCTGCATGGCGAATGACTCCTATACCCGGATCGTTATTCAATACGCGAGCTAGCCTTTTATCTGCTTCTGCAGTGCCGTCACACACAATTACCATTCCTGCATGAATAGAATAGCCCATTCCTACGCCCCCACCATGGTGTAGCGAAACCCAACTTGCACCAGAAGCAGTATTAAGCAGTGCATTTAATACAGGCCAATCTGCCACGGCATCAGAGCCATCGAGCATACCCTCGGTTTCACGGTAAGGAGAGGCTACAGAACCAGTATCTAGATGGTCTCTTCCTATAACAATAGGTGCTTTTACTTTTTCTTTTCGAACAAGTTCATTGAAAGCTAGGCCTGCCTTTGCTCTTTCTCCCATAGAAAGCCAGCAAATACGAGCAGGGAGTCCTTGAAATGAAATTTTTTCCTTGGCCATATTCAGCCAACGAATAAGTCCTTGGTTTTCTGGGAAAAGTTCCTTAAGTAGGTTATCTGTAGTATAAATATCTTCAGGATCGCCCGAAAGGGCTACCCAGCGAAAGGGACCACTACCTTTACAAAACAGGGGACGAATATATTCAGGCACAAAACCAGGAATATTGAAAGCATTTTGTACGCCCTGACTAAAGGCTTGACCTCGAATATTGTTGCCATAATCAAAAGTTATAGTACCTCTTTTTTGAAATTCAAGCATTAGCTCCACATGTTTAGCCATTGCTTTTAGGGAGAGAGTGGTATATAGTTGGGGGTCGCTTTTACGTAAAGCTTTTGCTTCTTCTACCGTTAAGGTATCGGGAAAATAACCATTAAGAGGGTCATGCGCAGAGGTTTGATCCGTTAAAGTATCTGGAATAATATTGCGCTCCAGCAGCCGGCGAAGTAGGTCGATAGCATTGGCTACCACGCCAACGGAAATTGCTTTTTTTTCTTTTTTGGCTTCTAAAGCTTTATCAATTGCAGTATCGAGATCATATTCTATAAAGTCGATATACTTAGTCTCTAGGCGTTAAAGGATGCGCCATTCTTCTACTTCTGCAGCTAAGCAAACTCCCTCATTTAGCGTAATTGCAAGAGGCTGAGCTCCTCCCATTCCTCCTAGTCCTGCTGTAACATTAAGCCTGCCTTTGAGGGTGCCCCCAAAATGCTTATTAGCTAGTGCTAAAAAAGTTTCGTAAGTACCTTGTACAATACCCTGGGAACCAATGTAAATCCATGAACCTGCAGTCATTTGTCCATACATCATTAGGCCTTTTGCCTCCAGTTCATGGAAGTGCTCCCAAGTAGCCCATTTAGGTACTAGTAAAGAATTAGCAATCAACACCCTAGGTGCATCAGGATGTGTAGGCAAAATTCCAACAGGTTTGCCTGACTGAACTAGCAATGTTTCGTCATTTTCTAAATCTTGTAGAGCCCTAATAATTAGCTCTAACGCTTCATGGTTACGAGCTGCTTTACCGATGCCTCCATACACTATTAACTCATCAGGTTTTTCTGCTACCTCCGGGTTTAAATTATTTAGTAGCATTCGGAGGGCAGCTTCTTGTATCCAACCTTTACAGTGGAGTTGCTGGTAGTTTTGTTGTATTGTATTGGTTAGTAAAGTGTGCATTATTGTGATATTGTAAAAATTTATTAATTGCTGCTCGTTTAAGCTATTAATTTAAACTTAAAATTATGGCATCTTGTTAGGTTCAAGAATAATAAATATAAGTAAAGTAGAATTAATTACAAAATTTAGGTTTTTACGAGTTAGGCAAGTGATGTATGATTTATCCCATGGTGAAGAGTTCCGTTGTATGTGGGCTGCTCCTGTTGTCCTTATTACTAAACAACCTAGAGGGGCAAATAATTGCCTTAGTGGGGGGAAATATTTTACACCCTGAAACCCAAAAAATTACTTATGAATCATTAATTCTGATTACAGGAGATAGAATAACTCACATAGGAAGTAAGTATACGACTAAAATTCCACCGCAGGCTAAAATAATTGATATCAGCGGTAAATGGGTGATTCCAGGTCTTATTGATGGCCATGTGCATTTTTTTCAGTCTGGAGGGCTGTATACGCGACCCGACATTATCCATTTGGATAGCATAAAGGAGAAATTAGTTACTTTCAAAACTTATGAACAGGACCAGCAATGGATACAACAAAACATAGAAGATATTTTTCGGCGCTATTTAGCCTGTGGCATTACTACAGTAGTGGATATGGGGGGGCCTTTCTGGAACTTTGCACTTCGGCGTAAAGCTTTACAAACACCTGCTGCCCCCACTATCATTACTACCGGTCCTTTAATTGCTACTTATCAGCCTGCTGTTTTTAAAGGAGAAGATTCTCCTATCATCAAGGTTAACAGTGAAAATGAAGCCAGAAATTGGGTGTTAAAGCAGCTGCCCCATAAGCCTGATTTTATTAAAATATGGTATATCACGTCTGAGGAAAGTGCAGAGAGTAATTACTCGATTGTCAAAGCAGCAATTGAAGCCGCTCACCAGCATAAATTGCGGGTGGCAGTACATGCCACTGAGTTAAAAACAGCACAATTAGCCGTAAGGGCAGGAGCAGATATTTTGGTACATAGCATAGATGATACACTTATTCCCTATGATTTTTTACAAACGTTACAAAGAAAGAAAATAGGCTATATTCCTACGCTACTTGTTCATAAAAGATATCGAGAAATATTGAGCCGCCAATACAATTTTACACCAGATGAAATTCTTTGGGGACATCCTGAAATTGTAGCTTCTCTGTTAGAAATTAAGAAATTGCCTAAGGATTCCTTGCCCTGGAAAATGCGAAGAATGGCTTCTACTACTAGAATAGGAGATAATTGGAACGCACTTGTTAATCTTAAAAATGTAATACAGCAAAATGTTTTAGTAGGCTTAGGAACAGATGCTGGAAACATAGGTACTTTGCATGGTGCTTCTTACACCAACGAGGCTTTACTTTTCAGAAAAGCTGGTTTAACCAATTGGCAAATATTACGAGCTGCTACTTATGATGCTGCCAAAATGTTTAGAAAAGAGCATGAAATTGGCAGTATTCAGAAAGGTAAAAGGGCAGATATAGTTGTTCTTAATCAAAATCCATTAGATAGCATATTGCACCTTGGAGATATTTATATGGTGATAAAGTATGGTATTCCTTTTTTAAGAGACTCTCTTATCACTTTCAGCAACGTAGATATCGTAAATATTCAGTTAAACGCTTACAATGCACGTAATATTGAAGCTTTTATGAAAACTTATTCAGAAAATATCAAATTATATAATTTCCCTTCGGAACCTCGCTTTAGTAACTACTATGCTATGAAGATACATTATGAGAAATTTTTTGAAAATAATCCTGGTCTATATTGCACTATAAAGAATAGAATTGTGCAGGGTAACTTTATTATAGACCAGGAGTATGTTACAGGTTTAAGTAATGGTCAAACTATAAAGGCTGTGGCTACTTATGAAGTGCAAAAGGGGAAAATCCAAAACGTATGGTTTATTCGATAACCTTAGTGCTTTTGATCTTTTTCAATTTTAATGCCTAGATTTTCAAGTTGTGATAATACCCAGTCGATTGCTTGATTATCAGAAACGGTACCCGAAAAAATTTCCTCTATGTATATATCTCCCTTATCGGTAGCAGCAGAAGGATATCCATAGCCCCCCCTAGTAAAATCTGCCCAGCCCTCTAGTTCTTTTACAGAAAATATCATTTTTCGAAGCATTGCTGGGTGGGCTAGGCAAAAAGCTAAATCTGTCATCTCTAAAGGTTGGTTAGCTTTTTTTACTACCACAGAGATTTCGAACCATCCTTCCTCTTTCTTTTGCCCTTCTCTATGTTCTTTTGTACCATCAATACTTGTTGCGTTATTACAGATGACTTCAGCCCGGTCTCCTGCATATTCAATAGCTTCTACGAGGGCACAAATCATAGCTCCACGCTGAATAATTGTTTCGGGGCTTATGTCTGCAGAAAAGCTAACAGAGCAAACTACTTTAATAATGCGACCTGGCTCTTTTTTTTCTTCAAGTTGCTTATGAATAAAACATTCAGGTTGATTAGCTAAAAAATAGCCTATATCTACAACATAGCCTGCATGCGAGTAAACGGGTTGCGGACGCATTACTTTTGGGGTAATGAGAGGTGAAATTTTAGCTCTATATTTTTCAATTTCTTTCATTCCTTCTTTCCACCCATGAAGAGCTAGTATTTTAGCTTCTTCCCAAGTTACATTTCCTGACCAGGCTGATACATCTGTACGCGAGCATTTGTTATATGCGTTACTTTCTTGCATAGCATATTTCCAAAAATCGCCGAGATTTTCAAAAAATAGTTCTTTGTTAATTACGCCGTTTTTTTTATTGGACATATGCTTATTAAATTTTAATTATTGAATTGGTTTAATAGCACAAAAATGTTATTGTAATACACAAGTTTGTTTTGCAACCTTCTACGAGGAAGGTTGCTTTTTTTTGAGTATGGCTATCTGTTCCCCTTTTTGAACCAATAAGTTTGGGCTACGTAAATAAGTTACTTTCCCATCGCAGGGAGCAAAAATATCGTGATATTTTGTTAAGCCCTTGTGGTCTATGTACGTGATTGTCGCAATTAAATCGTTCTTCTTGACTGTCCTAGGATAGGTTGAAGAAAAATAGTAACCATTAGGAATCGTAAGTGTTCCACTATAATCAGCAAAAAAGGGAATTTCGTCGCGTATTTCCATAATGATTTTTTCCTTAGTAGTTTCATCAATTCCCTTCCAAATTACACTTTGCTCCACTACTTCCCTTGGCAGGCCTTGAGCAATTAGCCTAGCCCCATTGATAGAAGCTCGGGGAGTAACTAGGTGCCGAATCTTATTCTCCTCAATGCACCTTCTGATTTTCTGCACATAGCTACACCATTCGTCATTTCCTGTTAGTATACGCTCTAAGTTTTCATCATATTTCCATTCAAGGAAAGCAAAACGGTCTAAGGAGGCGGCATCTAGTTGGTTTCTGCCAATATACTGTCTATCTGCTCCTTGCCCGTAGGTATTGGCAGCGGCAATACAGTAGAAATTAGGGTGACGCTGAACCCGCTTATCAGGAAAGTCCATGTAGTCATTAGCTAGTGCTGCATTGAAAGCTAATACAGCTTGAGGAAAACTAGCATCAATTTCATCAAACAGAAATAGCCCTCCCTCTTCGTAAGCCTTACGGAATTCAGTAGAGACAATGCGGCCATGTGCGTCTATAAATCCGGTTAACTTAAATTCACTGGCTATTGCTCCGGTAAAATAAAACGGAATATTGAGTGCCTTAGCACATGCCTGGGCAGCATACGTTTTCCCTGAGCCCGCTGGGCCTACAAGGTATACGTTCAGGCGTGCGCAAAGCATTTTCAGTAGAGTAGGAAATTGATAGTGTTGATTCTCAATTAATTGCGGCGGAAGATTATTTATTTGGATATTTAGATTAAGAGGCTTGACCTTCTTAATATTGTTAATTTCAACCGAGAGATCGTTAATAAGCCTATATAGGCCATTTTTAGCCGATGATAGTTGCCACTCTAATTGCTCAAGCTTTTGAGGAAGTCCCTCAAAATTAAACTCATCCAAGAAGTTTTCTATTTTCTTAAGTCTTCTTAAGATTCTACTTACCTTAGTGGAAATTGAATTTTGTTTTTGTTTCAGTTCGGTATCATCTATTTCTACAAAGCAGGTTGCTATAAAGTTAATCAGCGTTCTAATGAAGGGATTG
Organism: Bacteroidia bacterium; assembly: GCA_025057395.1. Classification (GTDB taxonomy): domain Bacteria; phylum Bacteroidota; class Bacteroidia; order J057; family JANWXU01; genus JANWXU01. The sequence continues at coordinate 32,605 of JANWXU010000010.1, forward strand.
CTATTATTGTTGTTCAAAATTTGATTGTCGAGGGTAGACTTAATATTTACTTTTAACATACTGGCTTAAGAAATTATCTTTTAGGTTTTAGTTAATTAATTATTGATTTTTTGATATTATTTACGAACTTTTTATCTATTATGTTTACTCTTAATTAGCAGCTAATCTTCTAGCTTTTTGTTTTTTTTGAGCAACTTTTTGACTTAACGCTTAATAAGAGCTTTAAAAAAAATTGAGTAAATAGCAGGAAAAGTGCACTATATTTATTTTAATGTTGCTTATTAAATAAATTGTAGAAAAATCTTATTCATTTGTAAATAGCTAGATTTATTATTTAATATTTTTTTAGTTAATTATTTTATCTATAGGTTGGAATTGAATATTTCTAGTTTTTTTAGTAGGCTATTATTGAAGTACAAGGTTAGTTGAAGTAAAGCAAAAACCTAGCGTGCCAGGTACTTCAGGCACTTGAGGAAAGTCACGAAGAAAAAGAAGAAAACAAGGAGTAGGCTCAGAAAGGAATAGAATTATGGAGCAGTATTATGTTTTATTGTTTTCTTGTTTCCAAAATTTTTGTCCTAAGTATCGCCAACTATCTAGATCTAATAGGCGAGAATCTGTGGCAGACTGGTATGTGACATATAAAGCCATAGGTAGCATTATGAAAATAGGCATCCAAACTCCTAGCCATGGCTCTATAACTCCCTCACGTGCTAATTTTCTTCCCTGAGACATAAGCGCATAAAAAATAACAAAAAATAAAATTGATACGATAGTAGGCACTCCTAATCCCCCCTTACGGATAATTGCTCCTAAAGGTGCGCCAATAAATAGCAGAAGGATGCAAGCTAGAGGCAAAGTAAACTTTAGGTGATATTCAATTTGATATTTTCTTAAGTTGGTAGTTTGTTCTTGTAGGGAGGTTTGGATGAAGATTAAGTAATCTTTAATAGTGCGTAAGTTATTAAGGGTGGCTAAATGGATAGGCCTTAGGGTCGGGGAAGGTAGTGAATCAAAGGCTTGGGCTGTAGAATTAATATGTTTTATATTAGGCGAGGCTTTTAGGTAGTAAGGTAGATTTAAATAGTTATTCATAAAGTCCTGGAGATTACTGAGGGTTGTTTGAGGAAGCTTTTGAAGGCTATCAATTGAGTGACTTAGCATTTTCAAATTTTGCATGTAATGATGGGAAATAAACCACTTTTCGTCGCTTCGTTTTAGTCCAAAATCAGATAAATCTAGTTGTAAGCGTAAAGTATCGAATGTTGCACGGGCTAAAGGATAAACTTGCTTTTGCCCAGGCTCTACTGCACGTTCCAAATACCTTTGCCCTTGGTACAACCTAAGGCACATGGTTTGTCTTTGCAAGTCGATATTCATAGTGGCGGAATCGGCAGCTAGAACCTCAATATTACCTCTATTTTGGACGTGGTTCCAAATAATTATATTTTTTAGAATACTATCAGCTTTTTTTTCTGAAAAATAAATAGTGAATTTATCGATATTACTATTAAAATATTTTGCTCTTAGGGCTAAAGCCGGCTTAGATTGTTGGGCATCCCAAAGTAGAGAATATAATTTAAGATTAGCTTGAGGAATAAAAGTGGTAGTGAGGGCAAAAGAAGCAAGAGATAATAAAGTAGTAATAAAAAAGAGTGGAGTAAGGATACGAAACAAACTAATACCTGCTGCTTTGATGGCTGCTAGTTCATAGTTTTCTCCCATTTTACCTAATAGGGAGAGTGAAGAAATCATAACAGAGATGGGTAGTGCCAATACTGCAAGTTGTATACTGGCGTAGAAAAACAACTTTAAAATCACTATGGCTCCCAAGCCCTTACCAAAAATATCACCTTTATACTTAGAAAGAAACTGTATAACCAAAATAAAAAGGGTAACAATAAAACTAATGAACCACGGTCCTATGAAGGACTTTAACATTAGATAATGTAACTTTTTTATTCTCAGCATGGGCTTGTAAATTATAAGGACTGCTGAAAACAAAAGACCTTCCCGCTGTAGGGAAGGTCTTTTGTTACTTAATTGGGTTAAAGCTATTCTTGGATGTGAATGTGAAAAATGAGAGTAGCATTTTCTGGTATTACATCTGGAATCCCCCTGGCACCATAGCCTAAATCTGGAGGAATGATAAGTACTGCTTTAGAACCCCGCCGTAAAAGCTGTAAACCTTCATCCCAGCCCTTAATTACTTGCCCTACGCCTACTTGTAGGGGGAAAGGCTGGTCTCTTTCAAAGGAGCTATCGAATACCTTTCCATCTGGTAACATTCCGTGATAATGAACATTTACTGTTTCTCCTTGTTTTACTGGTGCACCTTTACCCTCTTCTATGATTACGTATTTTAACCCTGAAGCAGTCGTTTTAACGTCTTTTTCACTATAGGTATAGGGCTTGAATACAGGAGCTTCTTTTACTTGAACTAGGTGTACATGGAAAATAAGAGTGGAATTTGCCGGAATGTTAGGCCTTTCGTTAGAACCGTAGGCTAATTGTGGTGGAATGATGAATACGGCTTTACTCCCTTCATTAAGAAGCTGTAGGCCCTCATCCCAGCCCTTTATAACGTAGCCTTTGCCCAAGGGAAATTCTATGGGAGTTCCCCTATCAAAAGAACTATCAAATTTTTTACCATCAGTTAAAACGCCATGGTAATGTACGGATACCTTATCACCAGGTTTGGGTTTTTTACCCTTGCCCTGTTCTATGATTATGTACTTTAAGCCTGAAGCAGTGGTGATCGCTTTTTTTTCGTCGTATTTGTAAGGGACTTCTTGTGCGAATAGGCTACATGTTCCTCTTGCGGTAACTAGGACCAATACTACTATGAACCAACGAATAATGTTATGAATCATTTTTTTCTATAATAATGTTAAGCTTAGGAAAATACACGCCTTAATTTTAGTGCAAATTAATAATAATTGGCTAATTGAAGTTATTTTTGCTTTAATTTATATACGTCTTAAAAAACCAAAGAAAACGGAAGTAGGGTTATATATTTGGAACGATTCTAAATTTTCATTTTAATTTGAAAATAAATTTAAGTTATATAAATTTGGTTATTACGTAGATTATTATTTGTGTTATTATTTATTATTTGTGTTATTATGCAGAATGTAATAAAAGGCTATAAGTGGTTTGCTTTTATTCTAGTAGCAGTCATAATATGGGGGGTAGGTGCTCCTGAGCTACTAGGGGAAGAAGTACGCGAGATTGGGAAAGCTGCTCAAGAAAGAATGACGCAAGCGATTGGAGAAGCCAAAGAAATACAGCCAGAGCAGTTGAATAACCTTGTAGCATGGATTCCCAAATTAGTGATACTGCTCATTGTGTTGGCATTTGTGCTGGCTGGGCTAGCGGCGAAGTTAGTAGATTTTAATCCATTTAGAAATGTCAAGGCTAACACAGTAAATGCCTCACTAATGGTGGTTTTTGGACTCCTATTTGGTGTTCTGGTTGTTTATGAAATGATTTATCATGCTCCTTTAACTTTACCAGGAGCTTCTTCGAAGCATGGAAGGGAGATTGATATTTTATACTACATTACTTTGGTTATCACAGGACTTGTGTTTGTAGTAATGCAAATACTTATTTTCACTTTTGCTTATAGAAATCGTTATAGAGAAGGAAGGCAAGCCCTGTTCTATCCTGAGAATCATAAACTTGAACTACTGTGGACAATTATTCCTGCAGTGGGCTTAGCTTGTATGATTATTCCTGGTTTAAAATTTTGGTATGATATAAATCATCCTGATTTTTCTAAAGAAAAACCCCTTACTATAGAGGTAGTAGGCGAGCAGTTTCAGTGGCGGTTCCGCTATCCTGGTAAGGATGGCAAATTAGGCAGGCACGCATTTAAATTAATCAGTGATACTAACCCTGTAGGAGTAGACTCAAGTGATGTGGCCTCAAAAGATGATTTTACGCCTACACAAAAAGAAATCCATCTTCCAGTGAATAAGCCTGTTCTATTTCAAATACGTGCTAAGGATGTTTTACACGGTGTTTATCTACCCCATTTTCGGGTAAATATGTATGCTGTGCCAGGCATGCCCACTCAATTTGCTTTTATACCAGAAGTTACAACAGAAGAAATGCGTGTAAGGTTAAACAATCCTAATTTCAACTATGAAATGTTATGCTCACAGCTTTGTGGAGCTGCACACTACAATATGCGAGTGGTAGTAGTGGTAGAAAGCGAAGAGAAATATAAAAAATGGCTTGCCTCGCAACAACCGGAGGTACCTACTAATAGTATAACCGAAGCAAAAGACAGAAATAACAATACAAATATAAACAATGCAACCCAACTTTAGATAGTTTATTTAACGTTTTCAATGTAAGTAAGTCTATGATAGAGCATCAATCCACTTCAACGGCTGTGGCGCACGCTGTGGAGCATCATGAGGGGCACCATGGCCATCATGAACATCATAAAGAGTCGTTCTGGACTAAATATATTTTTAGCCAGGACCACAAGATGATTGCTAAGCAATTTCTGATTACAGGCATGACGATGGGTTTTGTGGGGGGCATTATGTCTGCGTTGTTTCGTTTGCAATTAGCTTGGCCAGATACGCCTATTCCCTTTCTTGAAGCTCTGTTAGGAAAATGGGCCAAGGGTGGAGTAATGGACCCTAATTTTTACATGGCCTTAGTAACTTTGCATGGTACCATAATGGTATTCTTCGTATTGACAGCGGGGTTAAGCGGAACTTTTAGTAATCTTCTTATACCCTTGCAGTGTGGCGCTCGAGATATGGCTTCGCCATTTATAAACATGCTCTCGTACTGGTTCTTTTTTCTCTCCTCAGTGGTAATGACCATATCCATATTTGTAGAGACAGGTCCTGCGGCGCCAGGTTGGACAATTTATCCACCCCTAAGTGCTTTAGAAAAGGCAATGCCGGGTTCAGGGTTGGGAATGACTCTATGGCTTTTAAGCATGACCCTTTTTGTTATCTCTTCTCTTATGGGCTCCCTCAATTATATAGCCACGGTACTTAATATGCGCACGGTAGGTATGAAAATGTTGCACCTTCCGCTTACTATTTGGGCATTTTTCCTTACTGCAATTGTTGGGGTTCTTTCTTTTCCCGTATTAGTGGCGGCTGTTATTCTCCTCCTTTTTGATAGAAGCTTAGGCACAAGTTTCTATCTTTCTGAAATTTATATAGCAGGTCAGCATTTACCGAACATGGGAGGAAGCCCAGTATTATTCCAGCATCTTTTTTGGTTTTTGGGTCACCCTGAGGTATACATCATTTTAATGCCTGCGTTAGGAATTACTTCAGAAGTAGTAGCTTGTAATTCTCGCAAGCCCATATTTGGCTATCGTGCAATGATTGGATCCCTGCTAGCTATTTCTATATTGTCGTTTATTGTTTGGGGGCATCATATGTTTGTTACTGGAATGAACCCATTTTTAGGAACGATATTTATCGTGGTTACTTTAGTGATTGCAATTCCGTCAGCTGTAAAGGCTTTTAATTATTTAGCTACGCTCTGGAAAGGGAATATCATATACACCCCTGCTATGCTTTTTGCTGTAGGCATGGTCTCTTTATTTGTAAGTGGTGGTTTAACAGGCTTATACTTGGGAAATGCACCCCTTGATGTGGTGCTTCATAATACTTATTTTGTGGTAGCACATTTTCACATAGTGATGGGGGCCTCTGCTATTTTTGGAATGTTTAGCGGCATATACCATTGGTTCCCTAAATTATTCGGGCGCATGATGAACAAGCAACTGGGTTACATCCATTTCTGGCTCACCTTTGCCTCAGCCTATGCTACATTTTTCCCTATGCATTTTATTGGCTTAGCAGGAGTTCCTCGTAGGTATTATGCCTTTACAGAGTTTGAACTTACTAAGGTTTGGGTAGACGTAAATGTATTTATGACTATTGCTGCAATTATAGGCGTGGCAGCTCAATTTATTTTCTTGTATAATTTTATTGTAAGTGCCTTATGGGGAGAGCGTGCTCCTAAAAATCCCTGGAGGTCTAATACCCTAGAGTGGACTGCGCCGGTAGAGCATCTTCATGGAAACTGGCCTGGCGAAATTCCCGCTGTTTATCGTTGGCCTTATGATTATAGTAAGCCGGGAGCCCCTGTAGACTACATTCCTCAGAATATTTCAGACGAAGATTTAGCAAGAGGGGTACGTTATTGGGAGGATGATGACCATACGCCAGGAGGGGATGGTACTACTTCCCCTGCAGGCGGAGGTGGACACTATGCAGAAGAAGAAGTTCGAAAGCCGGAAGCCGTTCACTTTAAGGAGGAAGAGAGTAGGCAACAGAAAGAGGACGAAAGAAGCTAGTATAAATGAAAGCAGTACCTAAGCAGCCCCCCCTCCAAGGGGCTGCTAATTTTTTCTTGCGCTTATTTAATTGTTTAAGTTTAGCAGCTCTAATAGCTGTTCTTTTGGTGATTTTAGCAGGGGGCATTGTTCGAATGACAGGTTCGGGCTTAGGATGTCCTGATTGGCCGAAATGTTTTGGCTCTTGGATTCCTCCTACCCATGAAAGTCAATTACCTCCTAATTATCAAGAAATTTTTAAGATTCAAGGTAAAACTATTGCTCCATTTAATCCTTTCAAAACTTGGACCGAATATATTAATCGTTTATTAGGAGCTCTAGCAGGCCTTTTAGTTCTATTAGCATTTTTTAGTTCTATCCCCTTACTTAAAACTACTTTTCGTTACATTTTCTTCTGTGCTTTATTAAGTTTAACTTTAATGGGATTGCAAGGCTGGCTAGGTGCGCAGGTAGTAGATTCTTTACTAGCTCCCTACATGGTAACTATTCATATGTTGCTAGCTTTAATCATTATAGGGGGCCTTGTATTTTCGACTTTTTGGCATAGACTACCCTCTTTTATAGGAACAGCTAAAACTAGAATTCGTGGTATTGCGTTCCTGAACTTACTTCTTCTCATGATACAGGTAGGGCTAGGAACTCAAGTGCGTGAGCATGTAGATACAATACTATTGGAACTCACGTCAATATCTGTTTCCGATTTTGAATCTATTGGTATCTTTTTTTGGGTACACCGCTCGTTTTCTATTATTGTACTATTAGCTTATCTTTATCAAGCCTATTGTTTTTATTCTTTACGAGAGTTGTGGGCTAGATATTTTTATCTAGGGATTATACCATTAATATGGATTGGCCTTGAACTAATAAGTGGTATAGGGCTTGTTTATGCAGGCTTACCGCCAATTTTACAACCATTTCATTTATTAGTTGCTTCTATACTGTTTGCAAATCAATTTTTAGTGGTATTACTTTTGTTAAAGGGTAAGGAAAAAAGAAATCTATCTTGGCAAGAAAGTGATAAGTTAAACTGGCGAACTTCAATCAGTTAAGTTAAAAAAAAATATGCCAACAGAAAAAGCTGTATCTACCGACTTTGTATGGAATTTTAGCCAAAAAATTATTGATTATGTGCAATTAGGAAAATTGCGCTTATCCTTGGTCGTGGTGTTTTCTGCAGGCGTATCTTACCTTATAGGCCTGCAAACTGCTATAGACTGGTGGATATTTAGTGGTCTACTAGTAGGAGGTTTAATGATAACCCTTTCTGCTAATGCGATCAACGAGATATTAGAAAGGAAATATGACGCATTAATGCAAAGAACGGCTATGCGTCCTTTACCGGCAGGGCGTATGGAAATACGTGAGGCTATTACTTTTGCGTTTATTACTGGAATGTGGGGGCTGAGTATTCTATATTTTCTAGTTAGCCTGGAGGCTGCATTTCTGGGCGCAGCTTCCTTAATCCTCTATAGCTTTATCTATACTCCATTGAAAAGAATTACCTCTTTTTCTGTTTTTATCGGAGCTATTCCAGGAGCTCTACCAACCCTAATAGGTTGGTTAGCAGCAACAAGCGAATTAGAAGCAGGTGGATGGGTTCTTTTTACGATACAATTTTTATGGCAGTTGCCTCATTTTTGGTCAATTGCTTGGCTTGGCTTTGAGGAGTATACGCGTGCAGGTTATCGTTTGATGCCTCTAGGAGGCGGTAAGGATAGAAAAAGTGCTTGGCAAATTTTAATATACACGATGTTTTTGTTACCGATAAGCTTTTTACCGTACTATTTTCAAATGACTAGTTGGGTAGCGGTAGTAATCCTACTCTTACTAGCTATTCTTTTTAGTTTTCCTTGCATTCTGCTTATTCGGAGGCTAAGTCGTCGTCAAGCACTTTGGATTATGTTTGCTTCTTTTTTATACTTACCATTAGCTCAGTTAGCAATTTTGTTGGATAAAGTTTAAAGGCAAAATATGAACTTGATTTTGATTCTTTACGTTGCTTCCTATTGATAGTGAATTTGTTTGAAAGTAGAATAATAAACTCAATTTGTATGCAGTCGCAAATAGTTTCAAATTTTTCACCAACAACAACATCGAAATTTAATACCCAGCGCTTATTAATGTGGTTATACCTGGGTACAGTAGCGATGTTATTTGCTGCTTTTACGAGCGCACTTATTGTAAGCCGTACAGATAATCTTGCAAGAGATAACTGGCTACAATTTAAAATGCCCTTTTCTTTTACAATTACTACAGCTATTATATTGCTTAGTAGTGTTACGCTTCATTGGGCATGGATAAGTGCAAAGAAAGACCGGCCTTCTTCATTAAATTTAGCACTAGCCCTAACTATTGTCCTAGGAATTTTGTTTTTAACAGGGCAGGTAATTGGTTACAGTAAATTGGTAGCTATGAATGTATATTTAGTGGGTAACGTTTCAGGCTCCTTTTTTTACGTATTGACGGCTATGCACGGCTTACACCTTGTAGCAGGCTTAATTGCTTTAATATACATAACGATACAAGCTTTTCGCCTGCGTATTTCGTCTTCTAATCTGGTAGGTTTGGAATTATGCTCTACTTTTTGGCATGCGTTAGGTTTACTTTGGCTTTATTTGTTTGTATTTTTGTCGTATATTTACTAAAGTATGTTAATTTATTTTTAACTTAAAATGGCAGTACAAGCAGTAGCGCAATCCACGCAAGAAAAGCTTAACACAGGCGTGTGGGGAGGAGGAAAGTTACCTTTCAATGCTTCATGGGGAAAGCTCATGATGTGGTTCTTTCTCCTTTCTGATACCTTTACTTTTTCTGGCTTATTAGTAGGATATGGAGTTATCCGGTACATACATGATCATTGGGCTGACCCAGAGCGAGTTTTTAATTCTATTCCTGGTGTAGAAGGAAATTATCCACTGGTTTTTGTGGGGTTAATGACCTTTATATTGATTGTTAGTAGTGTAACTATGGTCTTAGCCGTGGATGCAGGCCATAAGCTGCAGCAAGAAAAATGTGCTTTTTATTTAGGACTAACTATCTTAGGGGGCTTAACTTTTGTGATATGCCAGGCTTTTGAATGGACCCATTTAATAACTCACGGAACCACTATTTCAGGTAACCCTTGGTGTCCCGATAATTCTTGTCCTGCTTTTGGCCAATTGTTTTTCTTAATTACCGGCTTCCACGGCGGGCATGTAACGGTAGGTGTAATTATAAACTCTATTGTCTTCGATAGAGTGTGGAAAGGGGTACATCAGCGTAAAAGAGACTATGAGCTAGTAGAAAAAGTAGGACTTTATTGGCATTTTGTAGATCTGGTTTGGGTTTTTGTTTTTACTTTTTTCTATTTAATATAGATAAACTTTTTTGATTATGGCTATGGAGCATAATGAGCATGTAGAGCACGTTCAGCACGAGGTACATGGTACCGTTTTTCAACGTATAATAGTACCGTTTATTATTTTGAGTATTGTTACTGTTATAGAGTTTTTAGTAGCTTTTACCCTTTCTAAGGGTGGAGTAAAAATTGCTATTTTTGTGGTACTAACTTTGGTAAAAGCGTTTTACATCGTGGCTTATTTTATGCACGTTAAGTTTGAAAGGTTAAATTTTATCTATGCTGTAACTTTACCCTTTTTGTTTATCGTTTATCTACTGGTATTACTTCTCATAGAGGGTAAATATCAGGATGTATTTGCTTATGGAGTCTTCTAGTACAAGGACACAGACTGCTGCAGAAAATAATAAGGAGAAAGCAACCAGAATATTTAATTTTCGCTTTTGGTCGGTTTTCTTTATACTAGTTGTTCCTAGTACTATTTTGTTGCTTTCTCCTTTTTTTTGTAAGCAACACTGCAAGAAACTGCCCGTTTACTTTAACGAAGTAACAGAGAAAGGTGACACCATAGAGCATCATATTCCTCATTTTGCTTTCGAAAACCAGGCAGGTCAGGTTATTACTCATGACTCTATGCGAGGCAATATTACAGTAGTAGACTTCTTTTTTACTACCTGCCCTGGTATCTGTAAAACTTTAAGCTCTGAAATGCAGCAGCTACAAGAAAAGGTAAAAGATATTAAAGATATAAAGCTAATTTCTTTTACTGTCGATCCTCAAGTAGATTCTGTTCCTGTTCTTGCTGATTATGCAAAGTTATATAAGGCTATTCCTAACAAATGGCATTTCTTAACTAGTAGAAACGATTCTGTGCTATATGATGTTATAAAGAAAGGATTCAAGGCTCCAGTTTATGTAGATCCTAAGGGAGTTGAAAAGGTTACACATAGCCCTATGTTTTATTTAGTGGATAAGGATTTGAGAATTCGAGCTTTTGTAGATATGACTCAAGATACAGGAAGAAAAAAAATATTAGAGCTAATAGATGTTCTTCGATGTGAGTATAGAAATACCAATGCTAAAAATTAAAACTAATGATTGCGCTCCGGGAAAGGCATTATCTTATTCTTATATCGATAGTTTCAATTCTCATACCCATAGTAGTCGCCTTACTTCTATTTTTGCCAGAAAGAGCAACTATTATAACAGCCTTTGATATAAAAATCCTACCCCTACTTAATGCAAGTATCAATTCTACTGTTACTATATTACTGCTTGCGGCCTATTGGGCTATACGGAACAAAAAGATTGCGCTACACAAGTCTTTGATGCTAAGTGCTTTTTTTCTTTCTGCTTTATTTTTGGTCTCCTATGTAATCTATCACTTTCAGGCAGAGCCTACAAAGTTTGGCGGAGCAGGCGTAATAAAATACGTGTACTACTTTATACTAATAAGCCATATTTTTTTAGCCACTACAATAGTTCCGCTAGCTTTATTATCGATTTATCGAGGCTTAAATAAACAGTTCATACTACATAAAAAAATAGCTCGCTGGACTTTACCTATCTGGTTATATGTATCGATAACAGGTGTTTTGGTATATATTATGATATCTCCTTATTACTAAAATTAAAAGATATGAAAAACTGTATTCGAAAATTTTTACTAAATCTATTTGTAGTATTTATACTGCTTTGCTGCTTTGAGGGTATAAGTGCTCAATGTCCTATGTGCAAAATGAACGTACAAGCGGCTCAGAAGCGCGGTGAAAAAGTGGGTTTGGGCTTGAATAGTGGAATTTTATTTTTGCTGTCGATGCCCTATTTAGTGGTGGGGGCAATAGGATTAGTTTGGTACCTTCAAAATAAAAAGAAGAAACAAAAGGAAGTACTGGCTTAGTCTTGATAAAAAATGCCACAACAAAAAGTATCTCTCCTAAAGGGAATAATTCACCATAAATGTCCAAGGTGCAGAAAAGGAAATATTTACACTCATAGTAACTGGAATTATTTGAAGGCCACTAGCATGTATAAAAATTGTTCCCATTGTGGTCTACAATATGAGGTAGAGCCTGGTTTTTTTTGGGGCGCAATGTATATAGCATATGCGCTTATCACAGCTCTTTTTGTAGGGGCTCTTATTATCTTTTTCTTTTTTATAGATAAAGGGCTAGAGGTACTTATTTACTTTATTAGCAGTTACTTACTTGTTATCTTGTTACTAGTTCCATTTATCTTACGTTATTCTCGCACTTTGATGTTGTATGCCTTTGGTGGCATTAAGTATGAGCCAGCCCTTAGTGGCGATTGAATATTTTTTGATAAATTGGTTTGCGATATAAAAATTGAAGATAAAGGAAAGGGTATACTAATATCTCTACTAGTGCGTTAATTGCGCGATACTCGATTACATCGATAATAGCTGTTTTGTTTTCTTCTATTTTTTCTAAAATATGAGTATGCCTCCAGTACTTTAAAAAGAAGGGAAGCATCATTCCCTCATCTATAAAATAGATTTTATCTTCGGTTTGCACATTATCTGTAATAATACTTATCCATCGTTCTTTGAAAATTCCAAAACTAATATCTAGGTGCACAGCATCTCCTTTATTGCACCCATCAAATCTTCTTACAGTAATGATAGGAAAGGGAGGAGAAAGTTGCATAAATAAGTATTTATCAAATCCTTTGTACACATTTCCAATAGTGTTATTTACTTTGGTAGTTATTTGAATTTTCATGCTAGCTCTAAATTACATTTGTTTTAACTAGCTCTTTTGGGTTTAGGTGTAATTCTAAAAATTATAATTCCTACTAGTGTAGCCAGTGTTGAACCTAGTAATATAGCTGCTTTGGCATTATCGATATATTCGGGAGATGTTTTATAAGCAAGTTCAGAAACAAAGATAGCTACGGTGAAACCGATTCCGCAGAGAAATCCCATGCCCAAGAATTGTTGGAAATGTATATCTTTGGATATTTTTCCTAGCCCCAAAAATTGCATAGCATATGAAAAAGAAATAATTCCTAAAGGTTTGCCAACTAGCAATCCCAAAATGATACCCAGTGAAACAGGATTACCTAATTGTGTAAGTGTTTCAGTATTAATTACCAGTCCTGAGTTTGCAAAAGCAAATATGGGTACAATGAAGAATGCTACCCAGTTCTGAATACTATGCTCTAGACGCTCAGAAGGCGACTGTACAGCCTCACAAATTTGTTCTAAAGACTGGATAGAAGACTTGTATTGGTATTCAATTTCCTTAGTAGACTCGGTTGATTCAGTTATTTTTTTGAGGCTGTTTACAATTCCTAGGCTTTTATTATAGAATTGCTCATAATTAATGCGACTTTTAATAGGAAGCAAAAAGGCAATAATTACTCCTGTTAACGTTGAATGTACGCCTGATTGCAGTAGAAATAGCCACAAAAAGAAGCCCACTATTATGTAGGGCAAGATGTTACGAATTTTGAGTAAAGAAAAAAAGGCTAAGATACCAGTGAAAATTGAACTTAATACTAAAGCGTTTAGATTAATAGTAGCTGTGTAAAAAACAGCAATAACAATAATAGCGAGAAGATCATCTACAATTGCAAGAGTTGCTAGGAAAACTTTCAAAGCATAGGGAGCACGCCTGCCCATTAACGAAAGTATGCCTAGAGAAAATGCAATATCGGTAGCCGTAGGAATTGCCCAGCCTTTAATGGTAGGTAAACCAATATTGAAATAAGTGAATATAAGAGAGGGAACTATCATTCCCCCTACTGCAGCCACTACTGGCACCAATGATTTTTTTATCGAACTTAGCTCACCGTAAGCAATTTCTCTTTTAATTTCTAGCCCTACAAGCAAAAAGAAAATTGTCATTAGACCGTCGTTGATCCAATGATGCGTAGTATTTTTAATTTCAAAATTATCGTAGCTGAATTTAATAGGAGTCTCAAAAAAATGATGATAATGTGGGTAGAGAGGAGAATTAGCTATGAGTAGTGCAAATAGAGTAACAATAATTAAGATAATACCACTTGCCGATTCAGTTTCAAAAAAGCGTAAAAAAGGTGTTATAATTCTAAATCTTTTTTTCAAACTTAAGTTCATTATTATCTATTAGGAGTAAAATAATCTCCATGCAATAATATTCAAAAATAATCAAACTCAAAAAAGATTGCAGTTTTTGCTTAAAGTAGCTTAATAGGTAGAAAATAGGGATGAAAGACGAAAAAAAAGAAATTCGGATTGCAGATACTCGAGGAGAAATTCAAGCAGAAGAAAAATATCAATTGCTTCAAACTTTTGAGTTATTGAGCGAACAACCACAGTGGATACATATCCATACAAAAGAGTTTTCGGCAGTATGCCCGGGAACAGGCTTACCTGATATTGGTACGTTAGATATTGATTATATTCCTAGGCGTAAGTGTGTAGAACTAAAGTCGCTTAAGTATTACTTATTTTCTTACAGAGACGCAGCAATATTTCAGGAGCCAGTAACAGAAATTATTTTTCAGCATTTATGGCGCTTATTAGAGCCCTATTATCTAAGGGTAAATATGGTATATAATACAAGGGGAGGTTTTGATACTACTGTATGGCTTGAGAAGGGCGATCCGGGTATTATAAACCCTCAAAATAAAAGAATTTTGCCTTAAAGTTACTTCTTTTCCTAGTTTTGCATTTATTTAATTAGTTATGGCAGGAAATAGAACATTAGCAATTATTAAACCAGACGCTGTAGAGCGAGGTTTTACAGGAAAAATTATTGACCATATCCTAACCGCAGGCTTTCAAATTAAAGCTATGAAGTTGTTACGATTAAGTTCAACGCAGGCTGCTCAATTTTATATTGTGCACAAAGAACGACCCTTTTATAACGATTTGGTTAAGTTTATGACTAGTGGTCCTGTAATTCCTATGATTTTGGAAAAGGAAAATGCTGTAGAAAGTTTCCGAAAACTTATTGGTGCTACAGATCCTGCAAAAGCCGAAGAAGGGACTATTCGCAAATTGTATGCTCAGAATATCGAAGCTAATGCTATTCATGGTTCTGACTCAGATGAAAATGCTCTAATTGAAGCTGCCTTTTTCTTTTCTACCCTTGAAACTTTGTAATCTTCTTATTTATCGTTGTATTCTTATAGTATGTGGAATAACTTTAGGGGAAGCCTGGTGGCTTCCCATGAGTAAACGCATATATGCTCAAAAAAACGTTACTATTAGTGGCTACATTCGGGATTCGCTCTCTGGAGAAAATTTGTCAGGAGTAGTGATTCAAGCAAGGCCTACCCCCCTAGGAGCTATTTCTAATAATTACGGGTATTACTCTCTAACTATTCCTGCCGGCAACTACGAGTTGCACTACTCTTCCCTCGGTTATCGTTTAACTAAAATTACGGCAACTATTAATAAAGATACTGTAATTAACGTTCATTTGGTAGAAGAAGCCCAAGAATTAGAGACGATAGTGATTGAAGAAGAGAAAATAACTGATATTGTTAATACTACACAAATGAGTGTGAATACCCTTCAAATTGAAACTATCAAGCAACTACCAGCAATTTTCGGTGAAGTGGATGTTTTGAAAGTAGTGCAACTTCTTCCAGGTATTAAAGCCGGAACTGAGGGTACTTCCGGCTTTTTTGTACGGGGCGGAAGTAATGACCAAAATTTAATTTTGTTAGATGACGCAGTAGTATATAATGCCGCGCATATGGGGGGGCTTTTTAGTGTTTTTAATTCTGATGCAGTTAAAGGAATTAAAATTTATCGTGGAGATTTTCCAGCTAATTATGGGGGAAGATTATCTTCTGTATTAGATGTACAAATGAAGGAAGGGAATAATAGAAAGCTTAAAGCAACAGGCGGTATCGGCTTAATTTCTTCTAGAATTACCCTAGAAGTTCCCGTTCAAAAAAATAGAAGTTCTTTACTTCTTGCAGGCCGTAGAACTTATGTTGACCTTTTTACTCGGCTAATTAATGCGGCTAATGAGTCTAAGCCTAATTATACACCCTTGCCTAACTATTATTTCTATGATCTAAATCTAAAAGCCAACTATCAAATCAGTGATAGAGATAGAGTTTATCTTAGTGGTTTTTTTAGTAGTGATGCTATCACGCTTTCACTAAACTTTTTTTCCTTTGACTTTTCGTGGCAAAATACAACTACGGCAATTCGATGGAACCACCTCTTCAATAGAAAATTATTCCTCAACACGACTGCTATCTTTAGTAATTATATTTATAGCATTAATAATGAGTTTGCTGACCTAAAAGGACAGCTTAATTCTAAAATTAATGACTGGGTATTGAAGCTTGATTTTGAATATTTTCCTTCTCCAGCGCATACAATTCGCCTTGGTGCAAATTATATCTACCATACTTTCAATCCTAGCAGTTTTAATGCGCAAAGTCGAGACCAGTCCGTACGTTTTGAAGCCAATCGAAGGCTTTACGGCACTGAATTAGCCACTTATATAGCCGATGATTGGGAGCTTAGTGAAAGGTTTCGTTTAAATTATGGTTTGCGTTTTTCGGGTTTTGTAGCAAGAGAAAAATTTTATTCAGGTGCAGAACCCAGGCTAGCTTTGCGCTATAAGTTAAGCGACTCTATTGCTATCAAAGCGAGCTATGCCAGAATGTATCAGTATATTCATTTAGCAAGTAGTAGTACAATTAGTTTACCCACAGATGTTTGGTATCCCTCTACTAATAGGCTAGGACCGCAAAGTTCAGATCAAATAGCTTGTGGTTTTAGTTGGGTTGTCCCCTTTATTAGTAACCTAGTAATTACTAATGAGTTGTATTATAAGTGGCTACATAATCAAATTGAATTTCGTGAAAATGCTATCATTTTTGCCAATCCTCGCCTAGACGAGGAATTTGTATTTGGAAAAGGGTATAGTTATGGCAATGAACTTCTGATAGAAAAAAAAGAAGGTAAATTTACGGGTTGGCTTGCTTATACTCTTTCTTGGACGAATCGTTTATTCACAGAGCTGAATAAGGGCAGGCCTTTTCCTTATCGATACGATCGTAGGCATGATTTATCGATAGTTTTAGGCTATCAAGTATCTAAAAGATTAAACTTAAGTGCAACTTTTACATTTCGTACAGGCGAAGCAATTACTTTGCCTAAAAGCCGCTTTTTTTTACGGGATATTCAAGGGGTAAGAAATGTAGTCTTTACCCGTGATTCAACTGGAAGGTTTATTATAGACCCCGGCGTGATTATTCCAGAATACCAAGAGCGTAATAGTTTTCGACTACCGGTATATCACCGTCTTGATTTAAGTGCTACCTGGAAGTTTAAACCTAAAAAAGGTGAATCAGATATAAATATCAGTATTTATAACGTATATAACCGAGCGAATCCATTTTTTTTGTATTTTGACGAAGATAGAAATGCACAACGTATTACTACTAGTATTACTGGGCGCATCATAGCTCTATTTCCTATTATCCCATCGATTACTTATAACTTTAAATTTTAATCTTTTTATTATGTATATCCAACTTAGAGTTTTTTTAAAAGAGATATGGAATGCTAAAAGAAAAGTTAGGATATACTGCTTATGTATCATTTTATGTATCATTGGTGCTTTAATACTAATAGGCTGCTTGCGCGAAAATGAAGTAGTGGTACAACTTCCTGAAAGCCAACGTACTTTAGTAGTAGAGGCTTATTTGGAGCCGGATTCTATATATAGGGTTTCTGTAAGTAGAACCCAGCCTTATTTTGAAATTCCTAATCCTAATGACTTAGTAAAGCTTTTAGTGCCTGATGCTTTAGTAACAATTAGTCATCAGGGCAAGGTGGATACCTTAACATATTTCCCTCCTATCACTTTTGCACCTGATCCTCGCCCTACACCAGGTCTTTTTTATGTAACAGGTGAATATAGGTTGAATAAAAAAATTCCGGCTAATTTTACCGAACCATTCAAATTAAATATTCGTGCTGATGGTAAAAATATCACGGCGCAGACTTTGATTATGCCCCCTGTTGTTATAGACTCTTTATATATTTTGTATGATAATCGTCAAAGAGCATCTATACGAATAATTTGGCAAGATCCTAATCCAAGTAAATTAAATTATTATCGCTTTATAGCTGATAATGGCAAAGCCGATTCTTTAAATCACTTTGTGTTTAGTGACCGTTTGTTGAGCAGCGAAAAGCAAATTCTTTCTACAGGTTATAATTATAAGGCAGGGGATACAGTGTATGTAAGGCTTTATCATATTACAGAAGAATATTATAATTTTTATCGTTCTGTTTCCCGGGCTATTAGTGCTAATTATAATCCTTTATCAGAGCCTACTAGTATTAAATCGAACGTGCAAGGCGGGGCTATTGGTATTTTCACAGGTTTTTCACAAACACGAAAAAGGGTTATTATTCCTCGTTAATTTTTTGCATTTATAATTTATAAGATTTATAATTATACGGGTTAATTTTCATTAAAAAGTTTAGAAGCTATGTTTCTAACAATTGCTTTTTTATTCTTATTAATTATTCTTCTTTCTTCAAGTTTTTTTACTATTAAGCAACAAACCATGGGCATTATTGAGCGGTTTGGAAAGTTTCATCGCATCGTAAAGCCCGGGCTTAACATTAAAGTCCCTTTTATAGACCAACTTGTAGCAAAGGTAAATTTAAGAGTGCAGCAGCTGGATGTAGAAGTGGAAACTAAAACAGAGGATAACGTATTTGTCAAAATACGAGTATCTGTTCAATACATGGTGATACATGAAAAGGTATTTGATGCTTATTATAAACTTAGCAATGTACAGCAGCAAATCACTTCTTTTGTGTTTGATGTTGTGCGGGCGCAGGTACCCCACCTTAAGTTAGACGATGTATTTGCTAAAAAAGATGATATTGCTATTGCTGTAAAAGAAGAATTACAGGTTACTATGGAAGAATTTGGCTATCAAATTCTAAAAGCTCTGGTAACAGACGTAGATCCTGATAAAAACGTAAAGCATGCAATGAATGAAATTAATACTGCTACGCGCTTAAAAATGGCTGCTATAGAAAGAGGGGAAACAGAAAAGATTTTGAAGGTTAAGGCGGCGGAGGCAGAGGCAGAAAGTAAGGCTTTACAAGGTAAAGGAATCGCTTTGCAGCGTAAAGCTATCATTGATGGTCTTAAAGAATCAGTAGAAGATTTTCGTCATGCTGTAGATGGGGCTACTGCCAAAGATGTAATGATGCTTGTGTTAATGACTCAATATTTTGACACTCTTAAGGAAATTGCTGAAAATTCTAGCACTAACACTATTATGGTGCCCAGTACGCCTGGCGGCTTAAGTAGCTTTACAGACCAAATTCGAGAGGCACTTATTTCAGCTATCGAAACTTCGAAGGTGCACGCGGACGCTACTGCGAATGCCACCGCAGAAACAGAAATATTACCTAACCGTGAAAAGCCTATTTCTTAACATTTTATTTATTTACAAGCCAAACCCCTACTAAAATAAGTAAAGAGCCCACAATTTGATAAATGTTAATCCACTCTCCGTAGTAAATTCCCCAGGCAAGAGCAACTACAGGAATGAGATAGGTTACGGAAGAGGCAAAAACAGGGCTAGATAGACGCAGTAAGTTATAGAATAGAAAAGAAGCTAAAGCGGTTCCTAGGACACCCAAGATGAATGCCGATAGAATAGCTCGGCCTGCTAGAGGATGACAGTAGGTAAGATCTAAAAAATCTGAATAGAGAAGGTACATAGTGGTAGGAATCAGGCTAAAGCTAAGAGAGATACTCGCTAATTCTAAAGAGCTAATATGAAGCAGGTATTTATTAACAAAATTTACATTAATAGCATAAAGTAAAGTAGCCAGAATAGCAAAAATTCCAAAACCCAAATTATAGTTTTTCCCACTCTCTACTTCTCCGAGCAGAAGGATGCTAAAGGCTCCTATCAGCCCTATTAGCACTCCTAAAAGCCGAGTAAAAGAAATCTTAATTTGAAAGAACAAAGTTCCTAAAAGAAGGGTAAAAAGTGGAGTAAGAGAATTAAGTGCTCCTGAGGTAGAGCTAGAGATTTGGGTTTGGGCTAGGGGGAAAAGAAATGCGGGTATCATACTCCCGCATAAACCCGAAATAATCATGTGTAAAATAGGGTATTTTTTATAGTTATTACGAAGTAAGTAAGAAATAGCAAGAGGCAATAAAACACAGCTTGCAAAAAATAGGCGTAAAGCGCCTACTTGCATAGGAGAATATACTAAAAGGATATTTTTCATTAATATAAATGAGCTTCCCCAAATGAGTACGCAACTGCTTAGTAATAAAATGACTTGAATATTTTTCTTTTTCACTAGTGCCGCTCTCTTATATTTTTATTGTTTTAATTTTTTACCGACTTAAATAAATATTTCTTTGCCGGTATAAGTTTACAAAGAATTCATCTTCTAGGTTCTCTATAAACCGAATTTCTTCTCCCGTGGATTTCATTTCGGGTCCTAGTTCCTTATTGACTTTAGGAAATTTATCGAAAGAAAATATAGGTAGTTTAATCGCGTATCCTTTTTGCTGAGGCTTTATTACAAAGTCTGAAAGCTTATGGGTACCTAACATAATTTTGGTTGCAATATTTACATAGGGTACTTGGTGAGCTTTAGCAATAAAAGGAACAGTTCGTGAGGCTCTGGGATTAGCTTCGATAACATAAACTTTTTGTTCTTGAATTACGAATTGTACATTGATTAGTCCTTTGACTTGTAAATTTAAGGCAATTTGGGTAGTATAATCGGTGATTTGCTCTAGCACTTCTTTGCTTAGGCTAAAAGGGGGCAAAACTGCCGTAGAATCGCCTGAATGGATACCCGCCGGCTCGATATGCTCCATTATTCCGAGAATATGTACATTTTCGCCATCGCAAATAGCATCGGCTTCTGCTTCCGTTGCACCAGCTAGAAAGGCATCTATTAATACTGCATTGCCAGGAAGCTCCTGTAGTACTTTGATAACCTGCTCTTCAAGTTCTTGTTGGTTCAGCACTATTCGCATTTTTTGGCCACCTAGTACGTAGGAGGGGCGCACTAAGGCTGGAAAGCCTATTTGTTCTACTACTTGGAGGGCTTGGGCAGCGCTGTAAGCTACTCCAAAACGGGGGTAAGGTATACCAAGCTCCTGTAGAAATTGCGAAAAACGTCCGCGGTCCTCTGCAAGGTCTATCGAGTCAAAAGAGGTGCCTAGTAAAGGCACTTTCCACCTATGTAATTTTTCAGCTAGCTTGAGAGCAGTTTGCCCACCTAGTTGTACTATTACTCCAATGGGCTTTTCTTGCTCTATTACTTCATAAACATGCTCCCAAAAGACAGGCTCAAAGAATAGCTTATTTGCAATATCGAAGTCTGTGGATACTGTTTCGGGGTTGCAATTAATCATAATTGTTTCGAATCCTGCTTCTTTAGCTGCTATAACTCCATGTACACAACAATAATCGAATTCAATTCCCTGCCCGATACGGTTAGGACCCGAACCTAAAATAATTACCTTGGGATTAGAGGAAGGAATATTTTCATTTTCTTGTTCGAAGGTTGAATAGTAGTAAGGAGTTTGGGCTTGGAATTCAGCAGCACAAGTATCGACCATTTTATATACTCTTTGAATACCTAGAGATTTTCTTTTTTGGTAAACTTCGCTTTCTAGGCAGTGTAGTAGATGAGCTATTTGTCTATCTGCAAAGCCCATTCTTTTTGCTTGATGCAGAACTTCTTTAGGTAGATGCTCAAGCGAAGAAAAGCTAGCTATGTACTTTTCCATCTCACAAATAGCTTGAATTTGATATAAGAACCATGGATCAATTTGTGTAAGTTTATGAATAGTACTAATTGGCATTCCTAAGAGTAGGGCATCGTGGATGTAAAAAATTCGGTCACTATTAGGGGCACTTAATCTTTCCTGTAGGCGATGTAAATTTTTGACTTCACGTCCATCTGCTCCTAGTCCGTTTCTTCTGATTTCTAGAGATTGACAAGCTTTTTGTAGAGCTTCTGCAAAACTACGTCCTATTCCCATTACTTCTCCTACGGACTTCATTTGAAGTCCTAGTCTACGGTCTGCGCCGGGGAATTTTTCAAAGTTCCAGCGAGGAATTTTTACTACTACGTAATCTAGGGTAGGCTCAAAAAAGGCAGAGGTATGGCGAGTAATTTGGTTGGGTAGTTCATCTAGCCGATAGCCAATAGCAAGCAAGGCTGCTATTCGAGCTATAGGATAGCCCGTAGCTTTGGATGCTAGGGCAGAGGAGCGCGAAACCCTAGGGTTTACTTCAATAATTGCTATTTGATTAGTATTAGGCTCTACAGCGAATTGAATGTTGCACCCGCCCGCAAAATTACCTAGAGCACGTATAACAGCAATAGCCTGGTCGCGCATACGTTGATAAAGAGTATCTGGCAGCGTTTGAGCGGGTGCAACTGTAATAGAATCTCCTGTATGAATACCCATAGGGTCTATATTTTCTATTGAGCAAACTACAATTACGTTTCCTGCGCAGTCTTGCAATAATTCTAGTTCAAATTCTTTCCAGCCATAAATACTTTTTTCTATTAGAACCTCGTGTATGGGGCTGGTAAGTAGACCATGTTTAAGAGCTTTTTCAAATTCTTCTTTATTATTTGCAAATCCACCCCCTGAGCCGCCTAGGGTGTAGGAAGGACGAATTACTAGCGGAAAGCCTAGATTTTGTGCAATTTCTTTTCCTTCTAGATACGACCGAGCAATTTGAGAAGGGGGTACTTCAAAGCCTAAACTTA
>JANWXU010000110.1 GCA_025057395.1 Bacteroidia bacterium
GGATGCTAACCGGCAGTTGGTAGCAGCAGAATTTATTCCGCAAAATAATGGTGTGATATTTACTACTTCCTCTCTTAATCGAAATACCTCCTATTACTTTCGAACGAAAGATTCAAATTCAGGCTGTGCAAGTCCATGGGTACGAGCAGAAGCAATTCTTCATCCTCTACCCTCTATTTCTCAGCCTAAGGCGTTTGTTGGTTGCGCTACGCAAGGGAGTATAATTTCTGTAACTTTTCCCTTTTCATTAAGTGACTTTAAGCTTCACCTGCTGGATGCTACTTTGAACACGATACAAATAAGTGAAAGTGTGCCCCATGTATTTCCATTAACTCTTTCTGATGGAACTTATACTTACTATGTTCGTGCAGAAAATATTCAAACGGGCTGTACAACTTTGCCAGTTCCGTGGAATATTATAATTCATTCTTCTCCGGTAGCTATTCCCTTGCAAGAAAGTCGATGTGGTAGCGGCGCAATTACCGTAAATGTGAATGGTGAAAGTCACTTACGTGCTTACTTGTTTGCTGATATTCAGGGGCAAGTAGCTATTCAGGCTCTAGCGGAATTACCAAGTGCTTTTCAATTTTCTAGCATATCTCAAACTACGCAATATTTTTACCAAGTTGAAAATTCGCAAACGGGGTGTAGGAGTAATTTGGCTCCTATTGATATTTATATTCGTCCGGTACCGTTTATTCCTAGTGTACCTTCTTTGGAGGAATATTGTAGTGGAGCGCAGGCTACCCTTAAGGTTTTAACACCATTTTCGGGGCTTACTTATCAATGGCAAGGGCCTAGAGGTTTTACTGCTCAAGGTACTCAAATACTTCTTAGTAATTTAACACCTGCTCAAAGCGGGTTCTATTTGGTAACGGCACGAAATGAGTTTGGCTGTGTTTCTCCGCCTGGTATTTTTGAGCTTCGGGTTTGGCCCATGCCTCCTACTCCTATTCCAACCTTTTACAATGTTTTTCGGCAGGAAGTACCCCTCTGTGTAGGGCAAGAGTTAAATTTATCGATACGCTTCTTTGAGACTTATCCCGAGGGTACGCAGTTCGAATGGGAGGGGCCGGCTAATTTCCGAGAACCCAGTCATCCTTTTCCGGGGGTTGGTGTAGTTTCTCTTTTGAATGCGGGGATTTATAGAGTTCGAGCTATTTATAATAGTTGTACTACTACTTATGGCCAAGTGGAAGTACCTATTTACCCTAAGCCAGAAACACCGCTTGTATTGAGTAATGCACCGATTTGTTTAGGGGGAGCTCCCCTAGAACTTACTATAGCCAACGCTAACCTACAATATACTTATGCCTGGATGGGGCCTAATGTATTTTTGGCTACTGGTATTCATCATGTTCGAGAAAATCACATAGATAATGCGGGTATATATTCCGTAGTAGCTACTTCTAGCTTTGGTTGTGTTTCGGATACTGCTCGTTTAGAAGTTCGTTTTACTCCTAAGGTAACTTTTGATTTATTACCCCCTAAAGTAAGCCTTTGTGAGGGCGAACTTTTGCAGTTTCAAGTATCTGGGTTGGCAGGGCTGCGCTATCATATCACAGGCCCTTCAAACTGGGATACCGTTACTACTTTTACTACTATTCGTAAAGGAATTGCTACCCTTGCTGATGCAGGAGAATATACTATTTATGCAGTGGCAGGTAATTGTACTTCGGAGAAGAATGTTATTCCTATTACAATACGCCCCCTACCGCCAACTCCCGAAATCGATGGAAGAAATATGATTTGCCCGGGTAGTAATTTGAAATTAAATATCATTTCTCCGCAGCAAAACCAAGTATATCTATGGCAGGGCCCTAATGGTTTGAATGTGCAGGGGCAAACGCTTAATCTTTTAAATAATCAAAATGTTCAGGAGGGGGAATATTCTGTTGTAGCTATTCAAAATGGGTGTACTTCTGCTCCAAGAGTGCGGTATATCCAAAGAGTAGACGCCTTACCCGCCCCCCAAATAAGTGGTTCTATTCAAATTTGTGAGGGTGAAACTATAGAATTAATTGCAAGCGGGTATGACGATGCTATTTATTTATGGAGTGGTCCTGCTTCGTTTGCTGCCACAGGTAGGGTAGTGAATTGGCAAAATGCTCCGCTTTATAGTGCTGGTATCTACACCGTATATGCCCTTACGGCTGAAGGATGTACTACTCTTCGTTCTACTTATGCAGTACAAGTTTTGCCGCGTCCCTCTAAGCCAACTATAGAAAAGACAGCGCCGATTTGCGTATATGAATCTTTACGCCTTAGTGTATTCGAACTTCCTGGTTTAGGATATACTTGGCGTGGTCCTCTGAATTGGCAGGCTACAGGACCTAGTGTTACGCTTGATACTTATACTACTGCGCAAAGTGGAGTTTATCAAGTAGTAGCTCACGCTCAAGGCTGTACTTCGGCTCCAACTTTTTTCCCGGTTATTATAAAGCCTAAGCCTGCGATTGTCAATTTTACTTCTTCTGCACCGCACTGCTTAGGGCATTCTGTAGAACTGTGGGCTCAAAGCGATATAGGGGCTACTTATATATGGAAGGGTCCTAATCGTTTTGAGCTGGCTACCACTGAAGGTAGGGCGGTAGTACCCCAGCTAACTACGGCTTCTTCGGGAATGTACAGTGTACAAGCTGTTTTAAATGGTTGCACTTCAGATGTGGCTCAAACTTTTATTACTGCCCAACCAATAGCCCGAGTTTCTGTTTCTAGTAACAGTGTAAGTATATGTGAGAGGCAAACTTTACGGCTTGTAGCAACCGCCTCTATGGGTACTCAATTATTGTGGCAGGGTCCAAATGGTTTTACTTCTACAGGAAACATTGCTCAAAAAGTTTCTATTTCTGTACACGATGCGGGTGTTTATTCAGTAACGGCTATTGAGAATGGCTGTACTGGGCAAACACAAAATATAATGGTTAATGTAGTAGCAGCTCCACCAGCCTTGGTTTTACAAAGTAATGGTAGCCGTTGCTTAGGGCAGCAATTGTTGTTAAGTGCTACTTCGGTTTTGCCTAATTCGCAAGTGCTTTGGCAGGGTCCTAATGGTTTTACGGCATCGGGTAGTGCAATAAGTTTGTTCCTTACTAACCATAACCAAGCAGGAGAATATAGTGCAGTTCAAATTGTAGGTCAGTGCACATCAAATATTTCTATTATACCCGTTTCTATTGTTGCTTTACCGCAGCAACCTTTGGCTTCTTCTAATGCGCCGTTGTGTAGCGGGCAAACGTTGAATTTAGAAGCTTCGCAAGATTTGCCTAATGCTAGATACTTATGGAATGGGCCTAATAATTTTATTAGTACCCAGCGCTTACCCTCTATTTCTAATGTGCAAACCCAACATGCCGGTACATATAGCGTACGAGTTATTTTAGAAGGGTGTACGAGCCAAGCAGCTTCACTTGTTATTGCTATCACTGCAACGCCTCCTATGCCGCGGGCTAGTGCACCGACTTCTCTTTGCGAAGGGCAAAATTTAACCTTGCAAGGGCAGGGTAGTGCAAATGTGCAACAATATGCTTGGAGTGGACCCAATGCTTTCCATAGTACTTTGCTTTCTCCTATTATACCTAATGTGACAACAGCTGAAAGTGGTTGGTATGAGTTGGTTGCTATTCAAGGTAATTGTACTTCGCAAGCTTCAAGAGTACTTGTTACGGTGCAGCCTACTCCACCTGCTCCTATAGCTTCTGCTGCTGCTACCCAGCTTTGTACAGGACAAAATCTTCAGTTACAAGCAAATGCTGTAAGTAGGGCAGTTTATACCTGGGTAGGGCCTAATGGATTTATAAGTAACCAGCAAAATCCAGTGGTTCAAAACGTAGCCACTAGCCAAAGTGGTAGATATGATGTTTATGTTACGGTTGATAATTGTCGCTCCCCCGTTGCTTCTGTATTTATAGAAGTTATTGCTCGTCCATCTCCTCCTAGAATAACGCCTTCAGCTACTACTATTTGCCAAAATGCTTCTCTTCATCTAGTGGCTACTTCGCAATCAAATGTGCGTTATTTTTGGAGTGGTCCTGGAGGATGGAGTGTTACTACAGAAAGTAATTCTGTTACCGTTCATACCCCTGCTACAGGCACCTATAGTGTAGTTAGCTTTATTCAAAGTTGTACTTCACAAGTTTCAACGGTGAATGTAGAGGTAATACCTTCTCCTGAAGTACAGCCTATGCAAAGTGTACATGTTTGTAGCGGTAATAGCTTTGCTACTAGTTTTAATGTCCCTAGTGGTTACCAATATCTCTGGACGGGTCCTAATGGTTTTAGTACTACTACTGCTAATTTCACTTTACCTGCAGTACAAAGTTTTCATGCAGGCCAATATAGTTTACGTTTAATGCGGCAGGGTTGTAATTTCCCTTATCAAGACATTTCCCTGCATATCATTGAGCGTCCTACTTTTAGCCTCAGTAGTAATTCCCCGCTTTGCCAAGGGCAGGCTCTGCGTATGACAGCTACAGGAGCTTCGGGAGTCTCCTACCTTTGGAGCGGACCGCGAGCATGGCAAGATAGTGTGGCGCAAGTAGTAATTGAAAATGTAACTACTTCTCATGCGGGAATTTATTCGGTAGTAGCTTATGTAAAAGGATGTACTTCACAAGTGCAAACTCTTTCGATTCGCGTTTCTGCTGCACCAACAGGGCTAGGTCTTACCAATAATACTCCTATATGCCAGGGGCAAACAGCTATTCTTACTGCCAGTGCATTAGAGCCTGGTGCTCATTTCACGTGGCAAGGACCTAATAATTTTAGTGCTTTAGGGGCACAAGTAAGTATTTCTAATATTACCAGTTTGCACGCAGGTACTTACACTGTTATTGCTAGTATTGGCAATTGTAGTTCTCAGGCTGTAACTACTATTTCGCTTTTACCTGCTTATCAATGTGTGGAAAATTGCCAAGAGGTGCAACAATTCATGGTTAGTAGCAGTGATATTAACAATATAACATTACGTTGGCAGCCGACTCCTACGGCAGTATGTTATGTTTTACAGTACGGTGAGGAGCGAGAATCTGTACAAAACTATAATAGTATTTTATTGCCAGCTACTACCAGTAGTTACATACTTCGAAATTTACAGCCAGGTAGGAATTATGTTATTCGAATCAAAAGTAATTGTAGTGCTTGTCAATTGAGTAGTGGTGTTTTTTCGCCTTGGCAGTCTATTACAGCTAGTACTTTAGGAGCTAGAAATGCGAGTACTGTTAATATTACAGATTCACTATGGAAATTGATGGTTTACCCCAATCCTAATAGGGGCAATTTTGTACTTACTTTCTTAGAAGGTTCCTTTGGAAAGAGTACCTACATTCTGTGCCTATTAGACTTGCAAGGAAATGTTCTTTTGCGCAAGCAGATTACTCTTGAAGAGGAGCAATTAGAGATTCCTATTGCTCTTGATAAAGAGCTCCCTACTGGAATGTACGTATTAGATCTTTTGCAGGTAGAAACGGCACAGCGTGCAAAAGCTCATGTCGTTATTCACTAATGTTTTTTGGTAAGAAGGTGTTCTTTAGTGTAAAGATAGGTACTAAAGGTACTTTACTTTTTGTTTAGAAAAGGGTTTATAGTATAGAGTATAAAGTATAAAAAAGAAAAGCCCTGTAGCAATACTACAGGGCTTTTCTTTAAGCTTTGATTATGAATTGAATTGATTATACTTAGTTATACTTGCATTATACTTACTTAGTTAGTGATTTAGTAGGGGATTGAACTTTCTTCGTTAGATTCTGTTTTCGCTGGTTCTTGAGTGGCATTTTCTGCATTGCTCGCAGAGGGAGAAGATAAAGAGCCTAGTTCTTCATTGCTGACAGCTGAAGGAGATGCGGAGGAAGCTTGTGCCTCTTCTGCTTTAAGAAATTCTTCTTTGAGAGACGCTAATTCTGCAAGCTCCCCTAATGTACCCACTTCTACAGCAGGCAATTCATATATGTTAGGTTCTTTTGCTTCCGCCTCTTTTTCCGCCTGCTTTTTGGCTTTTCGTTCTTCCTCCTCTTTAGAATATGGAGCCAATACAATTTTTTTAAGCTCTTTATTGAATTCGATTACTCTTACTTCTAGCATATCTCCTTCATTGAGTTCTTTAGCGCTCTCTCCCTTAAGGAACCTTAGGGGTAGAAAGCCCTCTATTCCATACTCCAGCTCTACAGTAGCTCCTTTATCAGTAATCTTGGCTATTGAGGCTTTATGTAAAGAGTCTACTGGAAATACAGTTTCTAGTGTTTCCCACGGATCCTCGGTTAATTGCTTATGTCCTAAGCGTAGCTTTCTGTTCTGCTCATCAATTTCCAGTACAATTACTTCTAAACTTTCATCTTTGTGAATAAACTCATTGGGATGATTAATTTTTCTTGACCATGAAAGATCTTGTACATGGACAAAGCCATCAATCCCTTCTTCTAGTTCTATAAATAAGCCAAAGTTCGTAATATTACGCACTACGCCAGTGTGTCTACTACCTACAGGGTATTTTTCTAGAGCATGCTTCCAGGGATCTTCTGTGAGTTGTTTAATACCCAAAGACATTTTACGCTCTTCTTTATCTAGCGTAAGCACTACCGCTTCTACTTCATCCCCCAAACGAAACATTTCATATGGATTTTTTGGGTGCTGAGACCAAGACATTTCACTTACATGAATTAACCCTTCTACCCCCGGTATCAGCTCTATAAAAATACCGTAATCAGCGATTGTAACTACTTTTCCTTTTACTTTAGCACCTGGCTCTATATTTTCAGGTAGATTATCCCAAGGATGGGGTTGTAACTGCTTAAGGCCTAGGCTAATGCGCTTTTTCTCATCATCGAAATCTAGAACTACTACATTAATTTTTTGGTCAAGAGATAAAACTTCTTCAGGATTACTGATGCGTCCCCAGGAAATATCTGTAATGTGGAGTAGACCATCCACCCCACCAAGATCGATGAATACGCCAAAGTTTGTAATATTCTTAACAGTTCCCTCCAGAATTTGGCCTTTTTCAAGATTATTAATAATCTCGGCTTTTTGGGCTTCGAGGTCTTTTTCAATAAGGGCTTTGTGGGAGATAACTACATTATTTTGGGCGTGGTTGATCTTGACTACTTTGAACTCCATTCGTTGCCCTACGTACATATCATAATCCCGAATAGGTCTTACATCTATTTGAGAGCCCGGTAGAAACGCTTCAATGCCGTCTAAGTCAACTACAAACCCTCCCTTAGTACGGCGTTTTACAACTCCCTCTAACACAATTTCTTTTTCCATTGCCTCGTTTATCCGTTCCCAAGCCCGTAATGTATTTGCCATTTTACGGGATAGAACGAGCTGACCACTTTTGTTCTCTATGGTTTCTAGATATACATCAATTTCATCTCCTACTTTTACAGGACTTCCTCGAAATTCGGATAGCGGAATCACTCCTTCCGACTTGAAGCCAATATTTACTACTACTTCTTTATCGTCTACAGCAATTACCCTACCCTTTACAATTTGATGCCCTTCGTAATCAACCAGGGTTTTTTCGTACTGCTTAATTAGCTTCTCCCGCTCCTCGGGGGAGTAGTCAACTTCGTATTCCCACTCCCAATTGTCGTCTTGTGATGCTAGTGTACGGGTTTGTTCATAAATAATATCTTTTTCTTCTACCATCCAGCTTATTTAAAGTAATTTTAGTAAGTAAGCAAATATCGTTTTTTTTGCAAAAAAATTCAAGTTAAAGCTTACTAATAGTTAAAGAGAAATGTATCCCATAAACATTTATACTTGGGCTTTATTATTAAGAACAAAGTCGTTGCATTAAGTATTTTCAAATAATGATAATTGGGAATCAGGAATAGAATTTGATTTTCCTACTATTTTTTTTATGGTGTTTTCTAAGTTTTTCTCATTAATGATAGTAATATCGGGATCCTCTCGTATTAGGCGCCTGTTTAAATCATACATAGGATTACTTTGATGAATTTCTTGGTCATAAATTACAGCTCTTGGGATTTTATAAGATTGGGCACGTTCCATGGCATGTCTTGAGCCGCAATCAAGCCCCTTATCGTTTACATCATAGCTAGCTGAAAGGATAATATAATCACTAAATAGCGCTTGTAGTCTATCTCGGTCGACGTACCTCCTTTTTAATTCTACTTTCGAATGCGCATCTTCCCAATATTCTGTTATTAAAAGTCCTCCTTTTTCTACAATTTTATCAGCTAGTTTTTTATTTCTTGCAGGGAGAATGTCGCTAAGAGGGCTAGGTAAAATGGCAATTGTTTTACCTCCTGATTCTAAAGCTTGCTCATGGGCAATAGTATCACATCCTCGGGCTAAGCCACTAACAATAGTAGCCCCATTTTTTACTAGTTCTTTCACTACCTTTCTTTCTATCCGCTCAACTTCTGGAGCGGGAGTCAAAACCCCAATTACAGCTACATTTTTGTTAGAAGCGTGTAACAGGCTAAGGTCTCCGCGATAAAATAACAAGACAGGGCGATCACCATTATTAATAGTCTTTGCGCGAGATACCGCAAAATCTTTGTCTGTAAAGGCTACCATACCGCTAGCAAAGCCTTCCAGGCTTTTTAGCATTTGTTTTGCACGTTCTCTAGCTTCTTCAAATTCTAGTACTTTTATCTTTTCGTTTGTGCCGTTTTCGTTGGTCAAAAGACGCACAATTTCTTCCGTGCTTTTGGCTTCTTTTAAGTTTCTGAATATCCATGCCGGTCCAATTCTTTCGTAAAGTTTTTTCCTAGAATTGCCAGCATTTAATTTTTGGGCACTTAAAATAGTTAAAATATTGAGGGCACTTTCACTGTAAATCATAAGCGGGCTGAATTAATGATTCTTTGTCTTTCAACAGGACTAACAGTTCGGCCTACAGCGTAGAAAAATACTTTTTGTGCTCGTTTGGTCAAAAGAGCTTGAATGGCATCTTCATCTACATTCACAGTGTGAGTATAAATATCATCAATTAGTAGAATATTTTTGCCTACTATATTTTCAGAGATATGACAAGTGTTTAGAGTAATACCCGGATAAGGTTCAGGGCCATCATTAATAAATCCTACCTGTAATTTACGTAAATGAGTAGTTCGAGTGGTCGTATGTCTAACTATGTAGTTAGTACCGTCTTCAAAACCCTTGAGTTTTTTAATTACGTTTTGCACTGTTGATTTAAAGAGTAGTTGGTTAGGACGGTAAGTATTTTCTGCCCTTGCTCTTGGAACTGTGCAAACCGTTAGACTAGAATATCCTAGCTGCTTCAAAATTTGAGGCAGGTCATCGATTAAAATCTTTATTAGTTGGTTTACTGCAAATTCTAGTAGCTCTGCTGGGCAGCAACCATCATCATTTTTCAAAAAATTTAAGAAGTCGGGGTTATTAGGCTTACGATAGCCAAAATAGTCGGTGTGATAGAACCCTCGAATTTGTTGATGTAAAAAATTATTCGGCAATAAGATTAGGCTGTTCATATTTCAAGATTTTTAAATATAACTTGAATAATATTTTCCTGCGGTATTCCAGCATCAATTGCATTTTGAATTTGCTCTTCCTCGTCTTCAAACACAATAATATTTTGTGGTAAAATTTTTAATGATTCTATAACATTTTGATATTTATTATTAGTATTTGTTTGTACTTCTTGTCCAAAATAGCAATAGCTGAATTTGTCTAGAACTCCGTGGTACTTCAAAGTTAGGATAGCTCTATTGCGCTTAGAATTGGTTACCAAAATCGTTGTATTAGTTTTTGAATATCTTAAAAGTAGATTAGTTATTTCTTCATTTAACTTAGTTTTTTCTAAATATTCTACGTAATATTTTTCTTTTGTAAGAGCTATTTTCTCATATGTAGCTTGATTTAAATATGGTAATATTCTTTTTAATGTATTACTATTAAACCTAATATAAGGATTGTAAGGAATAAAATATTCTAATTCAAATAATTCTTGTATTGCCTTTTTGTAAGCAAGAAAATTAGCAAGATTAGTATCCACCAAAGTTCCATCCATATCAAAGAGAAGAATATGTTCTGGCTTTATTGCTATTCTAGGTTGCTTTACTGAATTTTTTTTTAATTTCTTGCTATAATTAAAATTTGTTGTTCTTATGAATAGCATGGCTAATCTTATTTTTTTGCATTGCTTCTACATTGTTAATATACTTTGAACATATGCCTTAAATCAAGCTTTTGTTTAAGAACTATCATATTTTATGGCTTAAATGTTTTTTTTATAATTTCAACAGTAATGTTCATTTGTTAAATAGTTTAAAATTAAAATTATTTGTTAATTGACACTGACTTAAATAGTAGAGTTTATAAATTTATTTTTTGTTTCAGTACCCTATTTACTTAAAAAATTGTAATACACTAACTTCAAAAGGAAAGTACCCTGGTAGAAGGACTAAAAGTGGAAAGTGCCTTTCTGCAGCATTAGTAAAAGTTGTGATTCTACAAGTCCATATCCATAGAAAAAGTATTTGAGTTAAAGATCGTAAAGTATACTAGCTTAGGAATTATTTATTGGCGTACTTCGTTTTACTGCAAAAGTGTAGAGGAATGGAGCTATGTATTAAGAATAAACCTAAAATTTTGATAACGCTATTTTTTACCGCGTGTATTGCGTGTAAGCCATCAATTCAAACTAAGATAACTGATAACAGAGGTTGTACGAAAATGGAAAAAATACACAAATCTGAAGAGGAGTGGCAAAAAGAGCTAGATCCCTTTGTTTTCAAAGTTACCCGCCAAAAGGGAACCGAACCTGCTTTTACAGGTAAATACTACAAGCACAAAGAAAAAGGAATTTACCTTTGCATTTGTTGCGGCCAGCCGCTATTTAGCTCAGCTACTAAATACGATTCAGGAAGTGGGTGGCCTAGCTTTTGGGCTCCGCTAGATAACAATAGCTTGGAGCTAGAAGAAGACCGTAGCTATGGCATGATTCGTACAGAAGTAAAATGTGCGCGCTGCGATGCTCACCTAGGCCATGTATTCGAAGATGGACCGAAACCTACAGGCTTAAGGTATTGTATTAACTCTGTAGCTCTAAAATTTCAGGCGGAGCAATAATAACTTCGCCTGAAATTTTTTCTTTTACACTTCCCATTGTTCCCCTAATAATTGCCCCTTAGCATCACCCAGCGGAGTATATTTTTCCACTGCATTTAACTGCCGTTGTAGTTGTCTAGTACGGGTAGTCATTAGAGTCTCTAGCTCCTTATCTGCTTCTGAAATTTTCCTCCTTGCTTTTTCTAGTACCTCCCCAAATTTATTGAATTCTTCTTTAACCTTTTTAAGTATTTCCCATACTTCGCTGCTACGCTTTTGTATAGCTAAAGTACGAAAGCCTAACTGCAAGCTATTTAGAATGGCTGCCAAAGTAGTAGGACCGGTAATAATTACTTTATAGTCTCTTTGGATTGTTTCAAAGAGACCAGGAATGCGCAAGATTTCAGCATATAGGCTCTCAAAAGGTAAAAACAAAAGTGCAAAATCAGTGGTATACGGAGGCGCAATGTATTTATCACTAATATCTTTGGCTGCTTTAGAAATGGCGGCACTAAGTTTTTTTCTATTTTCTTCTATAACTAGTGATTCCCCGGTCTCATAAGCATCTTGCAAACGGTGATAATCTTCTTGCGGAAACTTAGAATCAATAGGCAAATAAATAAATTTACCTTCTTTGCCCTCTTTATCTGGTAATTTAATTGCAAATTCTACTCTTTCTCTATTTCCTCCAGGCTTAGTAGCAACATTTTTTTCAAATTGCTCGGGGGCTAAAATCGATTCTAGCAAATTTTCAAGTTGCCACTCACCGAGTATACCACGAGTTTTGACATTTGAAAGTACCCTTCTAAGGTCACCTACGCCCGAAGCAAGGTTTCGCATTTCACCTAGCCCCTCCTGCACTTGCCTTAGTTGAGAATCTACGAGCTTAAAAGCTTCAGTTAGCCTATTTTCTAAAGACTCTTGTAATTTTTCATCTACTGTTTGCCGAATTCGATTTAAATTTTGCTCCGCCTGCTGCGTAAAAACTTCTAACATTTTTTGAAGCATCTCAAACTTTTGCGACCAGCTTTTATCCCAATGGTTTATTTGCTCTTTTAATTGCTCCTGTTCCCTTTGAATTTGTACGTTTAAACTTTGGCTAATTTCCTTAGCTTGCTTTCGCGTTTCGGAAAATAGACTTGCGCTAAAATCACGCAAGCCTATTTCCAAGTCTTCTACTTTCTGTCTTATTTCGCCTAGCCGTTGAGAAAGAATTTGAGAAATTTCCGTTCGATTCTCCCTAAAAAGGGTATTTATTTCATTTCGCCACTCTTTAATTTGAGTAGCTACTATTTCTTGCACTTTACTTATCAGCAAGCTTGCTAATTTTTCCTCATAATTTGAAGCTTGAACTTTTTGGTATAACAGATAGGTAAGCCATAAATTAAGTAATAGACTAATTAGAGCTATTATTACTAAAGCTGTTAGCATTTTGTGAATAAATTAGCTATTAAAACACAACTACTGCTTGGTGCAGCTGCAGAGTTTGAATACTTTTCAGTAACCTTACAAAGCGATCAATACTTTTGGGGGTTTGTAACTCCCCTTCTTTTTCAAAGCCAATGCTGCAGTTCTCTACTAAAAAAGATGTTTTGTTTTCCTCAAAAATGAGGCAAAGTAAGTACTGATTTATGCAGAAGAGAAAAGTTAGTGTACTATTTTCTGCGCTATTTTTTAAGTTAACATAAGGCTTGCCTAAATCCACTCTATTTTCTACAAGCAGTTTGAAAAAAATAGTTTGGGCGGCTGCTAAAACTTCAGATTTGCATTGGCTTTCATATTGCTTAAGCAATTGCGAAATTGCAAATGAAGAATTTGCATTGTTAGGATTTAGGGCACTGATTTGAGTTACCATTTTTGTAGAAAATTAAAGTTTGGCTTAACTTTTACTATTAATACCATATTTGAAAAAAGGTAACTCTAAATAGGGGGGTTTATTTAAAATTTTTTTGAAAAAAATTGAAATTATCAAGCTTTTTTCACTTAATGAAAATCAACTATATAACATTTATTGGCTAGTTTGGGCTACAAGAATAACAATAAAAATGAATAAAATTACTAATAAAAAGCGTGCAAGGTCGGCATAGAAAATGGTATTGAAGCGAGGAGTAAT
>JANWXU010000111.1 GCA_025057395.1 Bacteroidia bacterium
ATAACTTTGATACAAATCATTCATTCCCAAGTGATAAGCAATAGGAAAAGCAGGTACGCGATTTTGTGCCCTTGAAGTATCTAGCTTTGCTTCTAACATCACGAATCGATAGCCAGTATTCCAATCCCAATGGGTCCCCTGGTAAATACTCAAAGGGTGTTCTCTCGAATAATTTGCTGGATTAGATAAATTTTTATCTGGAGGTACACCAATTCCAAATTTTATTCCTTTGTATTTTCCAATTGGTACAGGAACTTGAAAGTATAAACCCGGGCCATGTTGAGTTTTACCCGCTTTTTCTAAGTTCAAAAGTTCCACATCTTTTACAGCTAGCAAAGAGTTATCTTCTTTAATCAAAAACACATCAGAGACGTACAACTTAAATAGCTCTACATTAATACGATACTTACCTACAAATTGGGGTATATTCTGATGCAACTTTAATAACTCATTGCCAATATAAGGTCTTACATTAAACTCAAATATTGCTTTAGTTTCTGGAGAGGGAGGCTCCTCTTTTACAGAACATCCTGTTATGATAATCAGCGTAGCAACCCCCCCCAACGCCAACGACTTACATAAGCTAAGAAATTGTTTTGCTATATTTTTTATCATCGCTTTTTTATTTTTGAGGTGTAAAAATTGGTTTCGATCCTAAGTTATATTGTATTCCTATATTTAACCTTCCTCCATTACCTAATTGAATACTATTAGTACCCTGATAAATAGGGCATTGGTATGCAATGGAAATATTGAATTTACTAAAAAAATAATCTATGCCCACCATTCCAAAACAAGATTGCAATTGAGTAGAAAAGACTTTTTGATTATATATATCATCTTCGTTACGTTCATAATAAATTCCTACAGAAGGAAGCCAATTACGAGTAAAGCCCTTAGTATTTTGCTTCATATAATTATAAAATACTTGAAGCTGAGCATTTATGCTATTTCCAAATTTATACCCCCACTTATTAGAAGTAGACCAGCGATAAAGAAAAAAACCAAAGATTCCAAATTTTTGATAACGATAATAAATATTTAGAATGCCTAAAGGATCAAAAGAACCGCTACTAGGATAGATATGTGTGATAATAGCTGTTTCATAGGGAGCGGCAAACCTTCCCATTGGAATTTTTAAACCTATTCCTGTTCCTATACGGTAAGAAATATTTATGTTATCTCTCCAAATTGGAAAATAATGTATCAGAAAAAAAGGATCTCCTATGCCACTATACCGTGCAACAGAACCATTTATTCGAATAATATTACGTACGTAAGGAATATTACCTAAAAATGTTATCCTTGGATATAAGAAAAAAGAAAAGCGTAATTCCGTAGTATTAAGCCAAATTTTATCTCTAGAATTGTATACAGGCGGAATAGAAGGCGATTCTAAATGATCGCCATGAGAAACTTTGAAGAAAGGAAAAGAGGTAGGAGTTATACGATTATCGCTTGAACTACCGATATACCCCCCTAATACCCGATAACGATTCCAAATTTCAATTTTATTCTGCCTCTCATTCGGAATTACGCCTGTATATAAAGTGCAAAAATCACATGCCAATGATTGAAAACTTAGTAATAAAAAATAACAAAGAGCAAGCCCTTTACAGAGCTTGCTCCTCAAAAGTATGGGTATTAAAGTAAAATTATCTTGTTTCAATGGATTTTAGAATTATTCTAAAGTAAATACTTGATTTTTTTGCAAATTAAACTTTAGCTGGTTTAATATTTCCGTTTCATTAGGCGGTGTCATCCAGGTCTTATTTTGAACAAGATTTATATTATCTAGTAATTTACCCCAGTCGATTTTTAATTTTATAGGGGTTACTGCATTGAAAAATCGCTGAGAAATTAAGCGCAAATCGACCTTATTTTTAGAATGGGCATAGTGATAAGTAATTCGAATACTATCATTAAGCACCGCTTCTAATCGAATAAATTTATACCCCGCTTTCGGGTTCCACGCCCAGTGCATATCTGGACGAAAAAGCTCATGGTTCTGGGGTAATTTCAGAGGATCTTGATAGTTAATTGTCGAATCAAGGCCTACAGTAAAAGAAAACTGATTACAATTCGATGGAATAGTTTGATTACCCAAACTCAAAACACGCACAGGCTTATCCGGAGATATAATTAGTGCCTGTTCCTGCGGCTTTAATTTTTGCGAACCATTGGAAAACTCAAAATTAGATAAAATCACAGCTAAGGAAGTGGGCTTTACTTTTTGCCCTTCACCAAAAAGAATTTCTTGGTTAATAGAATTAATACGCTTACCATGCCAAAAATGGCTTACCTCCAAATTTACTTGATTGTTATTGAGCGTAGGTTTGGGTTTCTCCTCTTCTTTTTTGCAGCTTGTTAAGACTAACACGATGATTATGGATATCCAAAGTAAACGATAATTGAAATTGAAAATTTTAAACTTCATATAATATTATAATATTAAACCATAGACACACTAAAAAGAAATAAGGAATTGATAAATTAACTTAAAATAAAAAAGGAAGCTTTTTAGTAGCTTCCTTTTTATTGAAAAATTATTTTAGCTTAAAATCAAAAGGAATAGATACCCAAACTTTTATAGGCTTGCCTGCTTGAATTCCTGGTTTAAAGCGCAGGTTATATATATGCTTCAGACATTCCTCAGCCAGGAGAGGATGTGGTGTCTTTTGAACAATATGTTTTTCTGGTATTCCTTCTTTATTTACTAGAATACGAATAAATACCTTTCCCTGGATACCCGCCTCTTTACACATTGCTGGATATTCAATTTTCCTTTTTATATCATCCAAATTCACAGGCGCAGGTTGTTGCTCCACTTGGATGAAAGCATTGGGGTCAGGCTCCTCTTCCTTAGGAGGGGGTGCTACTTCTACTGGCTTAGTGCCTGTTCCTTTGGACTCTACTAGGCTAATATCGGGCGGCGCGTCGTCACTCCCTTTTACATTCTTATCACTAATATCAGCCTTCATAGTATCCAGCTTTTGCACTTCAACAATTGTTTGCTCTGGTGGAGCTTCTTCATGCTTAACAACTTCTGGAGGAATAAATTGCACTTCTGACCTTTTAGGGGGCGGCGGCGGCGGTTCGTTTATTTGCTCTGGCAATTTTTCGTCTTTATTGAGGGGAGGAGGTTCTGTCAACTTAGCCTCAGCCTCCTTAAGCTGCAATTCAGCTTCTCTTACTTGCCTACTAATCCAATCTGCTAGCAAGGGAGCGCCTATTAACATACCTAATACACCTACTCCTATTACAAAAGCTGCCAACGTACTGCGGCGTGAGGCTTTGCGTAGCACATACGCTCCATATTCTTTGTTGCGTGGACGAAAGACAATTTCGTCCAAATCAGCAATAATTACTTGTTTCATAGCATACCGCTTAGCCTATTTTTTTAAGCTAGCTAAGCAAATATACTAAATTCTGCTTAAAATACCAATATTCTTACTCTTCAATAAGCAAGTATCCCCCAATAAATTTCTTTATAAAATAAATTTATTAGTAAGGAATATCTTTACCATGGGGGTCTGTGGAAGGATTATCTAAAAGTTGAATTAATTGTTTTTCTATTTCAGGAGTGATAATATGTTCAATACTTTCTGCGTCTTCGTGCACGTGGTCAGGGGGCAAATGCAAATAATGGGCAAGATATAGTTCCCAAAGACGGTGTACCTTAACCATTCTTTTAGCATATTCAATGCCCTTAGAAGTAAGTTGATAAGCACTTCCTTTTTGAATAGCTAAATTTTTACGACATAGCCTCTTATAAGGCTCTATCGCCTCTAGAGTTTTATTGTTTCTAAGCTCCGCTAAGCACTGCGGAGTTATAGTGTACTCCTTAATAAGACCATCTTCCTGAGCACTATAAATGTATTTTAATATATTCTCCTCCTGTACTCTTCTTTTGTTATTTTGCCCAAGACGAAAGCGAGCCCAAATTCCTTTTTGGGGAGCCCCAATAAAAGAAGCAAGAGCAATAAAGAAAAGCGCTACCACAATCCAAGGACCACTGGGCATTGCAGGCGCTAAATAAGAAATAAAAGCACCTACATATCCTCCTAATGCTCCAATACTGCAAGCCACTACCAGCATTTTTTTTAAATTATAACACCAAAAACGGGCAGCTACAGCCGGTGCAATCAGTAAAGAAGCTACTAAAACCACGCCCATTGCTTGTATACCACAAACAATAGCAATGACCGTAAGAGAAGTGAGCAAAACTTCTAATGCCTTAACAGGATAACCAATACTAACTGCAAATTGCCTATCAAAGCTTAGTAGGGCAAAATGTTTAAAAAATATAGAGACTAGAACTATAGTGCACAAAGCTAGCCCTAAAAATAGCCAAACATCATTTTTAAGAAGCGCAGCAGCATTACCAAATATAAACTTATCTAACCCTGTTTGAGCAGCATTCCCTGTATGCTGAATGATAGTTAGCAAAAAAACGCCTAAACCAAAAAAAGTAGAAAGGGCAACAGCATTGGCACTATCAGGCTTAATTTTAGTTTGGTGAATTAACCAGTCTACAGCCAGCAATGAAAGCCAACCAGCTATAAAAGCTCCTAGAAGTAAAATAGGAGTATTTTTTGTACCAATACATAGAAAAGCAATACAAATTCCGGGTAGTACTGAATGTGAAACTGTATCCCCCACCAAAGCTTGTTTTCGCAAATATGCAAAGCTTCCTACTAAAGCTGCGCTAATACCCATAAAAATAGAACCTAATACCACAAAGCGTATATTAGGCTCTCGAAAAGTTATAAATTCAATCACTGCAGACCACATACCAAATACCAATTACCTAACCGTCTTTTCGTGAAGAAAAAGATTTTTTTTTGAGTAACTCACCAATTTTAGTGAGAGTAGTTAATTTACCTCCATAAGTAGCTTGCAAAAGCTCAGGAGTAAATATTTTCTCCTTAGGCCCAGAAGCAATGAGCCGTTGGTTAATTAGTAGAATCCAATCGAAGTATTCGTAAGCAGTTTGCAAGTCATGATGCACCACCACAATTGTTTTTCCTTGGGCTCGCATTTGGTGCAGAAGCTTGATAATAGCAGCTTCACTGGCCATATCTACACCGGCAAAAGGCTCGTCCATAAAATACAGCTCTGCCTCCTGAGCTAAAGCACGTGCTAAAAAAACACGCTGTTGTTGCCCTCCTGAAAGCTGTCCAATTTGACGATTCTCGTATTCCAACATTTCTACCTGAGCCAAACATTGTTTTACTATCTCATGGTCCTTCTTAGTTGGCCGCTGGAATAAACTAAGTTTAGGGTAGCGTCCCATTAGTACCACTTCTTTCACAGAAGCAGGAAAGTCCCAGTCTACACTTTCTCTTTGAGGTACGTAACTCACCCTCTTGCGCACATCTTTGATAGGAAAGTTCCAAAGACGTATTTGCCCACTTGCCAAGGGAATAATCCCCATAATAGCTTTCAATAGTGTAGACTTACCTGCACCATTAGGACCGATAATTCCTATAATATTGCCTGCAGGCAAGGTAAAGTCAATACTCCACAGCACTGGCTTCTTTTGATAAGCCACCGTTAAATCATGTACCTCCACAACTGGATTTTCTACCTGTAAAATCATCCTACACTTGAAGTAATACGCATACCGCTTATCGCAATCCGTCTGTAATAGTCTTCACATTTGCCTTCAACATTCCAATATAAGTACCTTCCGGCGTACCTTCCGCTCCTAAAGCATCAGTAAACAAAACACCTCCTAACTTAACTTCATGATTTTTGGCTTTACAACCTTCAATAACAGCACGAATAGACCTTTCTGGAATAAAAGATTCCATAAAAACCGCCTTTATTTTTCGAGCTACAATAAAATCTACTAGATTAGTTATATCCCTCAAGCCAAACTCTGCCACCGTAGAAATGCCTTGCAAAGACTTTACTTCAATATGATAACGCCTGCTAAAATAGCTAAAAGCATCATGGGCTGTAATTAATACTCTGGGAATACTAGGAATTTTAGCAATCTCTGTTTCAATGTAAGCGTCTAAAGAATCGAGCGCCTGCAAGTAATTATCAAGATTTTGTTTGTAAAAAGCAGCGTTAGAAGTATCTATAGACTGTAATACCCTTGCACATTCTATTACTGCATATTTCCACAAACTTACGTCCATCCAAACATGAGGATCATATAAATTTTCATTTTCTCCTACTTTTATAAGCTTATTTACTGGAATTGCCTCTGCAATAGCCACTATTTTCTTTTGCTTTTTTAACTTTTCAAGTACTTCTGCCATTTTTCCCTCCAGGTGCAATCCATTATAAAAAATAACATCAGCCTTAGAAAGAAGTTCAAGGTCTTTTTGAGAAGCCTTATATAAATGTGGATCTACACCTGGCCCCATCAAAACATTGACTTCAGCTTTATTTAAAACTATATTTTTTACTGCATCTCCAACAATACCTGTAGTAGCAACTATTCTTAGGGAGGAAGAATGCGTAAAAACTTTCTCTTTTGAGGATTGTTTACAGCCTATTCCTAAATAACCAATAAACAAACACAAAAGGCATAACCTAAAAGCCGCTAATATCTTCATACCAAAAGTCTCAAGCCTTAGATTTAGCAATTTTTGAAATTATTAAAACTATTAAAAATTGTATGCCTGCAATTAGAGCAATAGCTCCTGCAATAGTTCCGCCGCTCCACCAAGCTAGAAGATAACCACCGATAGAAGCAGTAATCCCCCAAAGGCAAGATAAGCCTAAAAAGCTCCATAGTCTATGACTAATTAAATAAGCAGTAGCTGCGGGAGTAACCAAAAAAGCAATAACAAGAATAGCCCCTACTACTTCAAAAGCTGCTACTACTGTTAAAGAAACTAGCACCACTTGCACATAGTGCCAGACTTGAGGATGTAAACCCGTGGCTTGAGCAAAAAGAGGATCAAAAATAGAAACTTGTAGCTCCTTATATGCAAGCCCCACAAAACTAATATTAATAATAGCAAGCGCAAGCAAAATCCAGAAGGCACGTGGACCTAAATTTAAGCCCGTAGGAGTAGTCCACAGATCTAGAGGAATATAGGCTAGCTCGCCATAAATAACACAATCCTGATCTAGGTCAATGTCTTGTGCAAAGATGGAAATTAAAATAACCCCTACAGCAAATAAAAAAGTAAAAGATAAGCCAATAGCTGCATCATTTTGCACTGAAAAACGTTTTTGAATGAACTCAATCATTAAACTTACACCTACTCCTAAAATAATGGCCCCTACAAAAAGTGCTATACTTGATTTTTGCCCCGTTAATAAGTAAGCCATAACAATTCCTGGTAGCACAGAGTGTGAGATTGCGTCCCCTAACATTGCCGAACGCCTTAGCATTAAAAGACAACCCAAAAGACCAGTACTAATAGCTAGAAGAGAACTTGTTACTATAATCCACAACCCACTAATTAACATTCCTGATATCAGCAAAGGCTATTGTTTAATAAACTAAAAGTATACGAAATTATATGAATAATCATTCATTCAAAAATTTTACTCTAGATATTAATACAAAAAGAGGCAGTGTATGCCTCTTTTTGTATTAATGATTTTATGATTTTAAAAAAATAGAAGGTATCAAGTTTCATGGAGCAGGCTTTCTTTTAAGTAGGGGTGATTTTTAGGAACCAAGGGTACTTTGCTCAAATTATGAAAAGTAAATAATATAAAGATACCTAAGAAAAGAAGGAAGAAACCAATTTCTGTTGCACCAATTCCTCCTGCAGCGCCTAAAGTACCAGGCAGAACCATCATATTGAAATCTAGCCAATGCCCAATAATTAATACACAAGCCATAAGTGCGAGACTCGGGATATGGCGCAAATTTGCTTTTCTCAATAAGAAAAGAAAGGGTATAATAAAGTTTATAAATATTAGCGCAAAGAAAAGAATAGGATAATCATTAATACGCTTATAAAAATAAGCTCCCTCCTCAGGAATATTAGCATACCATATTAAAAGAAATTGCGAGAACCATATGTACATGTAAAACACTGTGAAGCCAAACATGTGGCGCCCTAAATCATGAAAATGTGAGATATTTAGGTGCGGCAGATACCCTTTGGTATACAGAAAAATGGTAATAAGCGTAATGAAGGCAATTGCAGTAACCCAACTACTAGCAAAAACATACACCCCAAACATCGTACTAAACCAGTGGGCTTCTATAGACATTATCCAATCCCAACTCGTAGCTGAAAAAGTGAGAGCAAAAAGAACAATAAACAATGCAGAAAGCGATACTCTTTTTTTGAAAAAACTCTGGTCTCCTATTTCATCCTCCTGCAACGATAGTTTGGTCAGCTGTAACATGAAGAATATCCATATACCAAAGAAAATTATATTTCGCACTACAAAAAAACCTGTAGAAAGCCACCAAGTTTTATTCTGCAGTAAGCCTAATGGGTCATTTTTGACCACCTCTTC
The DNA here is from genome assembly GCA_025057395.1 of Bacteroidia bacterium. Lineage (GTDB taxonomy): Bacteria > Bacteroidota > Bacteroidia > J057 > JANWXU01 > JANWXU01. The sequence continues at coordinate 8,449 of JANWXU010000111.1, forward strand.
TATTGTCCACTCATAGATATATGGCTTGCCTATAAAAAACACTAATAATAAAATAGCAGGAGGTATAATTATAAACTTTGCTATAGATTCCGGAACTCGCATAAAGCCTACATACCACCCTGCATTACTCACATTTTTTACAGCTAGGAAAAAAAGTGAAAGAACAGATACACATAAAAAGAACATAGCATTTACCAAAAGGCTAGAGAGGTTCCGTACTAGACTGAAGGGCTTTTCGTGGTGCCCTGTCGCAGCATGACCTTGATGTGCCTCTTGGTTCTCGCCTCCAGAAGCAAAATGAAGTACACTTGTACTTTGCAATGAGGAGTGGTGCCCTCCTCCTCCATGCTTTTCTGCAGAAACACTGCCCCCCGTGGAAGTAAGCAAACCTATTATAATAAAGATAATGCCTACAATAATGGTGGCTATTAATACCTTCTTAGTAGTTTCATCTAGAGTAAATCTTTTATCGTAATCAACTGTTGGTTCATGATGATGCCCCATAAAAATGATAGTTTTTGATTAGTAACAAATAGAAGTTATAGCTACAGCGTTAAAAAACGTAAAAGGGAAAAATTTATTTTTTATCTTTTTTAGCTTCATCTTTTTTGTCTTTCTGAACTAAAGAATCTGAAGCCGCTGCGCCGGGTGAAGGAATAGGATCGCCTCGCAGAGTTTTTACGTAATGTACAACCTTCCACCGCTCGCTAGGAGTAAGCATAGAGCCGTGAGGACCCATCCCTTTAGCAGGATAAGGATTATATCCATATGTTATGCTATGATAAATAGCGCCGTCTGTTAAAGCTTTTACCCTTGCACTATTATAGGGAGGGGGCTGCGAAATTTTTGCCGCTACTGGTCCATCTCCTGCTCCATTAGTTCCATGGCAGTGCTTACAATATATGCCATAGAGTCGCTTACCTTCTTCTACATTTTCTTTTGTAAAAGGAATAGGATTTTTGAGTTCTTTTCCGGCTCTTTCATAGCCTTCCGGAGTTGGCTCATAGGGATAATAATAATCACTTTTTCCTCTAGCTATCGTTCCCGCTACCGGATCTTGCATATTTTTGCCATCTTTAAAGTAAGGATTATATTCGGTTTGTTGGTAGGGTTCCAACGGCTTAGAACGATACATTTGGGGAGCATACTCCAAAAAAGGTTGCTTCAAGTCTCTAGAACACCCCCCCAAAAAAATACAAAACCCTATACTCAGAAGTATGTAAAAAAGCTTCATATTTTTATGATACCAAAATTAGGGTTCAACATTCAAAAATTGCCGCTTGAATTCTTGCTCTCGAACTTCTACAGCTCCTGTTTCTAAAAATAATTGCTGTATTTTACTATTCTCCTCTTGGTTTTCCTCAGCCTTTACAGTAACAACAAACCGGTCGTCTGTTTGACGAGGGTCAATAATATAAGTTTTAATACCGGGCAAAAGGCGACTAGCATAAAAAAAAGTACCCACCATTCCTAGAGCACAAAGTAAAACAGTAAGCTCAAATGTAATAGGAATAAAGCTTGGCAAAGGTAGTCGCGGCTTACCCCCTACATTAACTGGCCAATCAATAGCATACATCCAAATCTGCATCAGCAAAGCTAACGTAGTTCCCGTAAGGGCAAATACAAAGCCAGCATCAGGGAGTCTTGATTCTTTATAGCCTAGTAGTTTATCTAGGCCATGTACGGGAAATGGAGTAAATACATCCGCTATTTTTACTCCTTTGTGTTGTATAGTTTCAACTGCTTGCAGCAGTTGGTTATCATCTTCATAGATTCCTACTATAAATTTTTCAGCTTCTACGTTCGCCATATACTAAACAATTTTAAGGTTGAGCATGAGAATCAGGGGAATAGGATGCAACAGGGGCAGGCGCAATTCCTTCGTAAGCTTCTCTCTTGGCCTCTTGCGCCAGCGCAGGCACGTAAGTATCGCTTGAAGTACGCATAATAGCCTTGACTTCAGCAATAGCAATAACAGGAAATACTCGTACAAATAGCAAGTACAGAGTAAAGAAGATTCCAAATACCCCTACTAATATTCCAAACTCTATAATAGTAGGCACATAATCGCGCCAACTGCCTGGAACAAAATCGCGATGCAGAGAGGTTACGATAATTACAAACCTTTCAAACCACATCCCAATATTTACAAAAATCGATATTATCCAGGCAATAAGAGGATTGCGCCTTATAGAACGGAACCAAAACAGCTGGGGACTTATTACATTACAAGAGACCATTATCCAATAGGACCAGCCATAAGGACCAAAAGCTCTGTTCAAAAAACAAAATCTTTCATAAGGGTTCCCCGAATAAGCTGCAATAAAAAACTCCGTACCATAGGCAATTCCTACCATCATCCCCGTAGCTAGCGTAATTCTACACATTACATCTATATGGCCTAAAGTAATGTAATTCTCAAGATTAAGAACCTTTCGCGTAATTATCATCAGGGTAAGAACCATGCCAAACCCTGAAAATATGGCTCCCGCAACGAAGTAAGGAGGGAAAATAGTAGTATGCCATCCTGGAATAACAGAAGTGGCAAAATCGAAACTAACAATAGAGTGTACCGAAAGTACTAACGGTGTAGAAATTCCAGCAAGAATTAAAGAAACTGCCTCAAAGCGCTGCCAAGATTTGGCATGTCCATTCCAGCCAAAAGCTAAAACACTGTATATTTTTTTAGGGATCTTGGATTTTATTCTATCTCGAACAGTAGCAAAATCCGGAATTAAACCCGTGTACCAGAAAACTAACGAAACCGTAAAATAAGTGCTAATTGCAAATACGTCCCAACAAAGCGGTGAATTAAAATTCACCCATAAAGAGCCATGGGTGTTGGGTAAAGGCAATATCCAATAAGCCAGCCATGGACGACCCATATGTAAAACAGGAAAAAGACCCGCACAAATCACTGCAAAAATGGTCATCGCCTCCGCTGCCCGGCTTACTCCTGTACGCCACTTCTGCCGAAAAAGAAGCAAAATAGCAGAAATTAAGGTTCCGGCATGTCCAATACCAATCCAAAATACGAAGTTAGTAATATCAAAGGCCCAGCCTACCGTGCGGTTTAGACCCCAAGCCCCTATGCCAACAAAAAAAGTATACAAAATACAAAAAACTCCTACCCCTGCTACACTAGCAGCAATTAAAAAAGCTAGCCACCATTCCTTACTAGGTTTACTATGTATAGGGCGGCATATATCCTCCGTAACTTGGGCATATGTTTTTTCACCCGTTACTAGACGTTCTCTTAAAGGGGAATCGTACATATCTTTTTACAGATTAAAGGTCTATAATTATTTAAGATATTTTTATTTTTTCATCATTAGTATTTCTGTTTCTTACTTTAACTAAATAACTAATCGATGGATAAGTCTTAAGCTCTTCTATTACCTGGTAGCTTCTTTCAGAATGAAAATATTTATGAACTACACTGTTAGGATCATTGAAGTCTCCAAACATAATAGCACCTGCAGGACAAGTTTGCTGGCAAGCAGTTTGAATATCTTCATTATCTTTAAGCGGCCTGCCCTCTTTTTTGGCTTCCAACTTTCCTAGTTGAATACGCTGTACACAAAAAGAACATTTTTCCATAACCCCCCTTGCCCGCACAGTAACGTCCGGATTAAGAACTAGGGCTCCTAAATTGTGGACAGGATTATATTTAAAACGCCTCTCAGAATCTACTAGTCCTACAATAGGCGTATCTTGGTTGGCATAATCAAACCAATTAAAGCGCCTGACTTTATACGGGCAGTTATTTGCACAATAGCGGGTACCAAAACAACGATTATAGGCTTGCTGATTAAGCCCTTCTGAACTATGTACAGTAGCCAGTACAGGACAAACATTTTCACAGGGGGCGTGGTTACAGTGCTGACAAAGCATAGGCTGAAAGACAACCTGAGGATTTTCCGCAGGTGTTTCTAAGTTATCACTAGAAGAACTGTAATATCGATCAATACGGATCCAGTGCATTTCCCTTCCACGCATAATTTCTCTTTTCCCTACTACTGGAATATTATTTTCTGCATTGCATGCTACCACACAAGCTCCACACCCTGTACACAAGTTTAAGTCTATTACCATTACCCATTTATGTCCTGTTTGTGGCCGCTCAGGGTATAAATCTACCATATGCTGCTTTATAACCGCACGCTCCTCATTATGCGCCTTAATGTAAGTAGCATAATTAGCCACCGTAGTCTCCTTCACAATAGGCCGCGCCATTACAGTACCCTGAATCTGAGTAACTGCGATAGGATAGGTTTTTCCTACCTTGGAAATTTTAACATTTTCGGCAAAATATTGAATATTTCCCTCTCGTATAGAAGCTGCTGGGTAAGCATTTTTACCCTTTACGTTTTCACTATCTTCATCATCTGGCAATGCTACAGGTCCCGCTTTGGTTCTACCATACCCTAACGCAATTCCCACAGTATCTACTTGCTGCCCTGGCTGAACGTACGCCGGCAACTCTATGCTAAATTTACCTGTTTCTATTTTCAATACATCCCCTGTTTTTACTCCTAGCTCTTGAGCTTTTTTAATAGGTAACAAAATATAGTTATCC
>JANWXU010000112.1 GCA_025057395.1 Bacteroidia bacterium
GAAAGTAAGTATCTTTTTTACCAAGATTTCCTTTTGCTGTTGATTAACTTTTTCTACAGCTTTTAAAATTTGGAAGTCATAGTTATTCTCTTCAGCAGTATGTACTAGAGCTTTTACGTCTTTAGGAAAGCAAGATCCGCCGTAGCCTACACCCGGAAATAAAAAGCGTTTACCAATGCGAGAGTCTGAACCTATACCAATTCGTACCCAATCGACATCTGCACCTACTTTTTCACAAAGATTAGCAATTTCGTTCATAAAGCTAATGCGTGTTGCTAAGAAGGCGTTGGCAGCATATTTAGTGAGTTCTGCGCTACGAAGATCCATAAAATAAATAGGATTTCCTGAGCGCACAAAAGGCTTGTAAAGTTCTTGCATAATGTGTTTAGCTCTTTCGCTTTTTGTGCCCACTACCACTCTGTCCGGTTTCATAAAATCTTCAACAGCAGCTCCCTCTCGCAAAAACTCAGGATTAGAAACAACGTCAAACTCTATAGAAGTAGCAGACGCAATCACTTGCTCTACTTTTTCAGCAGTACCTACTGGTACAGTACTTTTATTAACAATTACTTTATATTCTCGAATAAGCGGAGCTATATCTTTAGCTACTTGGAGTACATATTGCAAATCGGCAGAGCCGTCCTCTTGTGGGGGAGTAGGAAGGGCTAAAAAAATTATTTGAGCAAAATCTACAGCTTCCTTCAAGGAACTGGTGAAACTTAACCTTTTTTCTTTTACATTACGGTCAAATATTGTTTGTAAACCCGGCTCATAGATAGGAATTTGCCCTTGCTGTAGAAGCGCTAATTTTTCGATATTGTTATCAACGCAAATAACTGTATTACCCGTTTCTGCGAAACAAGTACCTGTTACTAAACCAACGTATCCCGTGCCAACAACAGCTAAGTTCATAAAATAGTTTTAAGATGAAACTTTGAGGTAAAAAGTTGAATTCTGTTTTTATTTTAGAAATAGTTTTTGCAAATCTAAGAAAAAAGCTAATGAGAATAGTCTTTTTATTTCTTCTTTGTGTTTTTCATTCTTGGCTTTTAGCTCAAAAGAGTATTCGCGACTCCACAATTCATTTTTTTTATGGTCAGGTAGTGTACAAGGGCTGTAATCCGGGGGCAGATTTGGCAACTCGCTTTGGTTTTACTTCTTTGATTGGTGCGGAGGTAGGGTATAAATTTAAAAATAATATTTATATCGGGGCAGGTGGCTTTTTTCTATTTGGAGAAAAGGTAAAAGAAATGCAACATCTAAATCATTTGGCAGCACCTTTGCCCTATGGTACCATAGCTTTTATAGCTAACGATGGCAGTTTATTTTTACCAATTTTTGAACAAAGAGGATATGCTATTCATCTATCTACAGGTTATATTTGGAATCGTTTTCGTTTTTCTAGCCATAATCCTAATAGTGGCATTTTTATTGAGCTAGGTGCTCAGTGGTTAACACATCAAATTGCTATTAGCCTTCCTATGGGAATGGAAGCTACTTACCTAAATAGTAACTATCGAAAAGGATATGATAGATTAACAAGTGGGGTAGGTATTCGACAAAATGTTGGATACCGCTATTGGGGAAATAAAAGATTTGTAAATTTTTTTATTGGTTTAGAAGGAAGTATAAATTTTACACAAAATCAGAGAAGTATTAATTTTGATACAGGTAAGGCGGATACCACATTACGTACTGATATACTCTATGGCTTTAGTGTAGGTTGGGCTTTACCCATTTATAAAGTTGCACCAGAAAAATATTATTACTACTAGTTTAGTGTTCAGGTTTTTATTATTGCTTTATCGTGTTGCCCTTTCAGTTTACTATTTTTTAATTATAATAGCTGCTTTTTTGAAAAATAAAAAAGCACAGAAATGGATAGAAGGACGCAAAAATTGGAAACAAAAGCTCTCCAATCATTTTAAACCTACTTCCTGTTGCTGCTGGGTGCATTGCGCCTCGCTAGGTGAATTTGAACAGGCGCGGCCAATCATAGAATCTTTAAAAAGTAAATTTCCTAGTGTTCAAATTTTACTGACTTTTTTCTCGCCTTCTGGGTATGAAGTAAGAAAAGATTACCCTTTTGCAGACTACATAGCTTATTTGCCTTTAGATTCTCCTACAAATGCAAATTATTTTATTCAAACTATTCAGCCAGCAGTTGCTCTTTTTATTAAATATGAATATTGGTATTATTACCTAAAAACTTTAAGACAAAAAAAAATACCCTGCTTTCTTGTGGCCGCAATTGCTCATAAGAAGAGTCTGATATTACATCCCTTGCTGAGAAGTTTTTATCAAGCTATATTTCGCTGTTATACTTGCATTTTTGCTCAAGACGAACAAACTACTCAAAACTTGCATTCTACCCTACAAGTAGACAAAGGAAAAATAATTATTAGTGGTGATCCGCGGTTTGATAGAGTTGCTGCTGTGGCAAGCCAAAGGCTGGAGCTCCCTGAATTAGAGAGGCTACTTAAAGATAGATGGGTGCTAGTTGCTGGTAGTACGTGGAATAAGGATGTTTTTATTTTAAGTAAAGCTTTAAAATTGTTAACCCGAGATCAATTTTTGCCCGCTCTTAGTTTTATTTTAGTTCCACACGAGGTAAATTCAAGTAATATTGATTATATCAAGTATTGTTTTCGTTTCTTTCCTGTTCTCAGATATTCTGAAATAGGAGGGAAAACTGAGGAACATAGTAAACTACCAATACTAATACTTATAGTAGATAAGATTGGGTTTTTAAGTAAATTGTACCGTTGGGGTAATTTGTGTTATGTAGGTGGAGGGTTTGGAGTAGGAGTTCATAATGTGTTGGAAGCTGCGGTTTATGGTAAAAGAGTGTTATGGGGACCTAATTTTCAAAAAAGTCGTGAAGCTAAAGACTTGATAAGTTTAGGGGCAGCGGCTTGTGTTTTTAAGCCAATGCAAGTAGTAGAAGAAATAAAAATGGCATGTAATAATCCTGGATTGCTAGAGAAAAGTCAAAAAATAGCAAAGGACTACTGTTTGCAAAATCAAGGGGCCACTTTAATTGTTTTAGGGGAGGTAGAAAAGGTGTTAGTAAATTAAATTATATAGTTGCTTATAACAAGATATTTTTTTATTATTGCTATTTAGCATTAAATTTATCGTATACAGAGAATGGACCTACAGATTGTAGCAAAACTGCAATCTCTTGCAGATCTTCAAAAAATTCACTCTCGCTTAGATAAAATCCGACAAATTCGTGGTGATTTACCCGAGGAAGTTAACGATTTAGAAGATGAATTAGAGGGCTTAAAAACTCGAATTAAACGGTTAGAAAATGATATCAATGAGTATAATAAGGAAATTGCTAATCGTAAGATTATTATTAAGCAATCGGAAGAACTAAAGAAAAAGTATGAGCAGCAGTTAATGACGGTAAAAAACAGTCGAGAATTTGATGCCTTAAATAAAGAAATTGAAAATGCACAGCTAGATATTGAAAATAGTATTCGGAAAATTGGTAAGTTTGAGGAGCTTAAAAAAGATAGGGAGGCAAAAATTGCCCAAATTAAAGAGGTCTATCAAGAAAGAGAAAATGATTTGAAGCTAAAAAGGGGGGAATTAGAAGTTCTGATTGCGGAAACACAAGTAGAGGAGGAGGAGCTTATGCGTCAAGCTGAACTTGCAGAGCAAAAAATGGATGCTCGTCTCTTACGTGCTTATAATCGAATTCGCAAGAGTATGCGCAATGGACTGGCAGTAGTTACGGTGGATAGAGGGGCTTGTGGGGGTTGCTTTGCTATTATTCCTCCACAGCGTCAGTATGAGATAAGGCAGAAGAAGAAAATTATTGTTTGTGAAAATTGTGGTAGAATTTTAGTAGATGCAACTTTTTTTCAAAAAGCAGAGAAAGTGGTTTCTGAACAGGAGTACAATTTTACTTCTTCCCAGCTTCAGCACTCAATACCAACTTGGGAAGACATAGAATAGGCTAGTAGGAGTAGGAGCCGCATGGCTCCTTTTTTATTTCATTTTTGCTCGAATTTGTGCAGCTAATGCTTTTGCACTGGGGTCGTTGGGCTTTAGCTCTAGGGATTTACTAATTGCAAAGTTTGCGCTATCTACTTTTCCCCATAATAAGTACGAAAAAGCTAAATCATACCAAAGGCTAGGTTGATCGGGAGCAAGTTCTACTGATTTTTTTAGATATGATACTGACTCCCTTAATTTCCCTTGCATGCCGTGTACAATTCCTAGTGAGTTCCAAGTGCTGGGATCTTTGGGGTTTAGCTCTTTAGCTTTATTTAAGCTGCTAAGGGCTTCTGTAAACTTTCCTAGCCTGCCTTGTACATATCCTAATGAGCTCCAAGTAAGAGCATGTTGGGGTTGTAATTTAGCACTGTAAGAAAGTAGCATTTCTGCTACCCTTAAATTGGCACTATCTGGCTTTTTCATAAGCTCAAAGCCTTTTTCAAAAGTATAACTAGCTATTTGCGGGTCTATCCGATTAAGGTTATGAGGAATGGGATTGATATTGCGCGCCTGCTCCCACACTTGGATTGCCTCTTGGTAGCGTTCCAGGAAAAATAATATTGTACCCAAATCTACATTAGCATCAATATATTTGGGGTAGATTTTAAGAGCTTGCTGAATGTGCTGAGCTGCTTCGAGTAGGTAATTTTTGCGAACAGTACTATCAAATTTTTCATTCGCAGCTTTAATCATCTTGATTCTACCAATCGCTCGATTAGTTTTTGCACTATTGGGGCACTTTTTAACATCTGCAGTAAAAAGGGTTTCGTTATTTTTCCATTCCGCATTTCTGGTGATGGTCATTCCTCCAAATATTATTAGTAACAATCCTAGTCCTATTTGTAAACCTATTCTTCTAGCATAAAAGCTAATTTCTGGCAAACGTTCTAGCACATTAATAAGGAAGGCTGCTATAGCAATAGCAAAGCCTACTGAGGGCTGGAAAAGAAGGCGTTCGCCTAAAATAGCTCCTAGGTTAATGAAAATATTTGAAACTATCGAAATTGAGATGAAATAAAAGAGAATACCATAAGCTATGGGATTTTTTTCTCGCTTTTTTAGTAAAGAGTGTAGGCTATAACCTAGCAAGGCAACTTGTACAATGAAGGCTAACCAGAATTTAGGATCTCCAAAATTAGAATAAGGAATTTGATTATAAGAATAATCATAAGCTAAGGGCCATGGCCAAAATAGTAATTTGATATATATACCTAGCACCATAATAATGGTAGTATATTTTTTCTCGAAGGTATCTGCATAAAGGTAAGCATCATTTAATATTTCTGTAGACTCTGCGGTGGATTTAAGCCCGAAGTTGGTGAAGCTTATACGCATTGCAAAGTAAAGGATGATTACTATAAAAAAAGGCAGGGTATAGGCAATAATTCTACTCAAACGGAGCCTGGTAAAGTAATACAAGGAAAGGGGAATGATAGCTAAGAAAGTAAAACCCGTTTCCTTAGAAAGTAAAGCAAGAATGTAACAAAAGCCCGAAAGAACAATAAATAAAATTTTTTGATAGGTAACTTTTTTTTCTGTGGCTGTAAATAGCGTGTAAAGTAATAAGGCTAAAAATAACCAGGATAAAATTTCATCTCTTCCCTTAATGTTTGCCACTACTTCTGTATGAATAGGATGTATGCTAAAGATTAGGGCAGCAATAAAAGCAGTATGGGGAGCTCCAGGAAAAACGTAATTACGTAAAAGTAAAAGCGTAATACAGCAGGTAATTATGTATAAGATCACATTCACAACATGGGAAGGATGAGGGTCTAGGCCAAATAACTCAACTTCAATGGCGAAAGTCATTAGAGAAAGAGGACGATATCTTCCGCCGGGCAACAGTTTAGTGGCTTCTTCTCCTAAGAAACCTTCAAAGCTATCGCGGGTAAGTAATTTCCATAAACCTGCTATACCTTGCTTTGTATAATTATTCTCATGAATAACAATTCCATCATCAAAAGCATATTCATTATAAAAAGTGTTGGCATTGAGAATAAAAACCACTAATGAAAGGAGAATAAGTTGAGTTCTTAGCCTTTCAAAAGGAAGCCACGCTAAGATTGTGCCGTTCTTTTCTTTGGGACTTAATATAGATTCTAAGCTTTTATTTTTCAAAGAAGTCACTTGCTTTTCCTGTAGCTGATTTTTGATTGGAGAGCTTTTCATAAGATTTTTCGATGTAAATACAAAAATACAATTTCTTAGTGGTATAATGAATTAAGTTTAGACTAGCGAAAAGTTTAGACTAGCAAACTACAAACTATAGTTTCGGCATAAAGAATAAGCCCACCTAGAAGATTGGGGGTGGGCTTGTTTCAAGTTTTATATTAGGGCAAATAAATGTAGGAGAATAGTTTTATTTCTTTTTGAATTCTGTGATTAAAGCCTCGTTCATTTTAACGTACTCCTCATTTTTGGCTTCGGCTGCTAATTTCTTAGCTAGCTCTGCTGTTTGCAATGCTCCTTTATAATCACCATTAGCTGCCTGAATTTTGGCTTTTAGATACATCATCCAATATTGCTGTTCTTTTTCAGTAGCTTTATTAATCCATTCTAAAGCTTGCTTTAGGTCTTTATTATTTTCATAGTAATAGCGTGCTGCTTGGTAATACATAGAGGTGGGATTAATCAGCTTGTTTTGAATTTCTGCCATTACTTTAGAATCCACTTCTGTTTCTAATTTAAATCTAATAAGAGTATTTTCCCACATTAGCTCTATGAAGCACGAATTGTTACTTGATAGATCCGCAAATTGAATAGTAAAGGTTTCTATCTTTCTATCTGTTTTTTGTGGTTTTACAGTAAACCGAACTAAGTCTTCATGCTGTTTGTAATTAGCCTCCCCTGTAACTTTTAAGTCTTTATTCAGAATAATAGTCCATTCATTAGGACCCGGGATAGTTAATAAAGAATATTCGCCAGCGGGTATTTTATGGCCTTCTATAGTTACATCTTCACTCACTTTTAGTTTTGTAGACGCATTTGCTCCGGTGCGCCAGAGCTTGTTATAAGGGACAAGGTCACCAAAAATGATCCTTCCTCTAGCACTAGGGCGTGAGTAGGTGATGGAAATATCTGCCAGCCCTACCTTCTGAGTTACACTGCCCAAAGGGCTTGGTTGTGGCATATTAATTTGAGGGTGCCCTTTCTGAAGAAAGAGGCATAAAAAAAATCCCCATAAAATTGAAAACAAACGAATTAGCATAAGTTTATGCTTATTTTTAGATGTTAACACGTATACCTACAAATTAAATCAAAATTTAGTTTAATTAAGGCACACTACTTTCAATTTACTATTATTCTCGATATTTGAGGGTTTTTTAGTACTTTTTGCTGGCTAAACTTAAATTATCTTTTAGTTTTTGAAAGTTATGTTTTATTATTATCGTTTTTTTGTGGAAAGAATTGTTTTTATTACTCTTTTTGTAGCAATTACATGTGAGGCAAGGGCTCAATTTTACATTTCGTTGTTGCACGATACGTTGCCTAATCCTTCACAGATAAGGGCGGCAAAAATAAAAAGTAGGTGGCTTTGGATGTACAAGTATGAAAATGGAGAAAATTATGGCTTAGCAAAGTGCTTAAAAAAGCAATATTTTGATAGAAATGGCTACCTAGTGGAAGAATGGGTCTATGATACTACCGAGGCAACAGTTGACTATAAGACTTTTTTTGAATATAACTTTGATGGACGTTTACAAAAAAGTAGAGACGAAAAGAATGGTGTTTTGATAGCTACCACCCGATACTATTATCAGGGTACTACTCCTAGGATTTCTAAAATACAACGTACTTTTCAAGACGGAACTATCGATTATACTTTGCAATATAGCTACGATTCGAAGGGTAGAGTAGTAGCTGCTACTCTAGATTATGGTGCAGGTTTTGAGCATCAGAATAAGAATTTTAAAGTGCGATACAGCCGCTCCCCAACCTCCAAAAAGGTAATGGTTTTTAACTCAGGGCTAAAGAATCAACGAAAAATAAGGATCGTTGAAAAACAGTTACAATTAAGGCAAGGTAGTACTCTTAATAGTTGGGTGCAGAAAAAGGGTTTATGTAAACTAGCTCACAGGGTAACAAGTACTAGTAGTTCCTCAAGGGAAATAAGCGGCTATACCACTTATTTTTATTCTAAAAAGTATAAAGCTACTGTATCTAAAACTTCTATCGTTTGGGATTCCTATTTTAATCCTCTTGAAGAAATTGATTATAATGCTCAACAAAAGCCTATTAGTGTTTTGGTTTATGGTTTAGATTTTTTTAATTAGTATATTAACTAGCTTGTAAATAAAAATAATGATTTATGCTATGCAATCTTTGGGTAGTAATTGCAATATTTATAGCAAGTTGGGTTCTTCCAGGTTATGGGCAAAGGATAAAAGAAACTAGAGAGCTCCCTTATTTCCATAGTATTCGCCTTCTTACGGCCGTAAACCTAGAGCTATACTACAGTCAAAAGCCACATATTGTTATAAAAGGAATAACTTTTTATTCTCAGCGTCTTGTTACTCAGGTGGATGACCAAGTGCTAGTTATTTCAAGCAATAACAGCATTGATTGGGAGGATGGTATTACTGTACAAGTACATGCCCCTCAGTATCAAGAGATTTATTTGGAGGGAAGAGGAAATATTTTATCTAAAATTCCTATTCAAGAAGAAAAACTTGTTTTAGAGTTAGCTGGTAGTGGAAAAATGGAGATAGAATTAGAGGTGCGGGAACTTGAATTGAATTTAACTGGTTCGGGTAAAATTTGGGTACATGGAAAAGCAAAAATTGCAGAAATTAAAACTACCGGTTCGGGTAAAGTAGCTGCACAAGAATTGAGAGCGCACAGATTATCAGCTTATCTAACAGGTTCGGGAATTTTAGACCTAGATCTTACGCCTTGCCAAGAAGCGGAGCTCAAACTAACAGGTTCGGGAAACATATTTTATCGAGGCTCTTGCCCCCATCTTAATATTTCCCGCCTAGGTTCAGGGAGAATCCAACAAGTAGAATATGGTTACCATCGAGATTATTATAGAGACGAAAGAGGAGAGGATTGGGATGATTTTAGAAGCCCTCCTGCTTATGGCGAATATATTCAAAGAATGGTAGAACGTCCTAGTGTAGAACTTATAGACGTACAAATCATGATGACAAGTGGCAAACTTAATATTGCTTCCTCCCAAGATACAACGGCTCTTCTTTTTGCGGGTTTTCGTTCTAGTGAAACTGATTGGTTACCAGAAATTGAGCTTTATGAAAATAAAAAGAAAAATACAGGCATACTAGTACTAGAGCAAAAAAGAGCAAGTTGGCACTACTGGGCACGGCTAGAAGATAAAGCTTATAATCATTGGGACTTGCATTTTCATCCTCATTTGAAATATACATTTGATATTGTACAAAGGGCAGGAACAAGCTACTTGGATTTTCGAAATTTTAGTCGAATTGAACGCCTATATTTATCTACGGGTACGGGGGATTATTATTGCAATTTAGAAAATACCTCTATACCCCAACTAACTGTAAAAGCAGGTATAGGTACTTTACGTATTAATTTAGCAGGGCAATGGAATAATGATTTGAATGCTGAAATTGAAGGGGGGGTGGGAGAGCTGACTTTAATTTTGCCTAGAAATGTAGGTGTTCGTATTAATACAGTAGGTAGTTTGCGAAAAGTGCGTTCGGCAGAATTTAAAAAAGTAGGTAAATATTACATTAATGAATCTTATGGGCAGTCTTCTTTTACTCTCTATATTAATTTCACGGGGGGGGTGGGAATATTGAATTTACGCTCCGCCTTATAGGCGTAAATAAGTTTTAGACTATGTTGAAAAAATTCTTTTGTTTTGACTCTATAATTCTCTTTTGTCGCTCGGGTTTAATAAGGATTTTAGCATTTGCAATAGTTATTAATTTTTGTCAGGGGCAAGTCCAAGAGGAGGAGCTGCTAGTGCAACTTACTCATTATTCTCTTTCAGACCCGCAGTACCAATTTTTTCCCTACACCTTTCTGGCTATTAATGTTACGGAGCCATATGCTTTAGCTCTATTTGAACATTGGAAAAAGAACAAGATTATCTTTTATAAAGATAAAAATCTTTCTGAGCCTTATTCCTTTGAGCAGATGAAAAAAGATGTGTATTTTATGCGCCACATTTTAAAAAAAAATTACCGGCAAACAGCTTCTTTACCTTATCAGCTTCAATTATGGGCATACGAAAAATGGTTGTTTCAGCAAGATAGCCTAATACGCAGGAGTATTAAAGTTTGTTTTTGGGAAATTAAAGATTTAGCCCGGCCAGAAGTAAGCGGAATTCGATTATATTTTCATCCATTTAATGTTTTTATTTCGAGGGGGTGGAAAAGTAATGTGTGGTGTAATACTACTGCTACTTTTCCAACTTCTTTTATTGAGATTTTAGCGAATCAATTGTATAACTTTATCCCTTCGGAAGTTGAACTGAACCAAATTGTAGCATTACAAAAACAAGCTTTTATTTATCATCAAAATCATAATCCTAACTTAAAGAAAGATAAAGAAATAGAAAAGGATATTCTAATTCAGATTCCCGAGAGCTTAAATTCTGAAAATCACATAGCTAACTTAGCCCCTACTTGCTCGTTACAGATAGAGCAAAATTATCAACTTTTTAGAAGTGTGGTTCCTCTTTTATTTAAGAATATCTTGGAGGGCAAGATTCCGTTGCGTTATTTTGATAAAAAAGGAACTACAATCCCGTTACAGGAAATATATGCTGAAATAGAACAGCATCCTTTAGCCGTAGCTAAGATTACGAAACAGAATCTCCAGAGTGTAGATTTTAGTTTTGGTGTTAAAAAGATTGAAGTATTTGGTAAAATAAGAAAGGTAAATTTTGAGCATCAGCATGTTGAAAAAGTATATTTTATTCCAGAAAAAGTTGCTTTTACGTGGTATAATCCTTCTGCAGTTATGCCCTATACTTCCTTGGGGTATTGTAAGATAGAAGAAATTAAAAGAAAAGGCGGCATTAGTGCCCAGCAATTTTTAAAATGGCTCAAGGAGGGTAATTATTATAGTTTTGTTTGTAAGGTGAATGATTATGGAGTAAAATCATTGAGGATAGCTTATATTTTAGAAAACTATATAAAAACCGGGGAATGGGATAAAATATTACCAGCGGCTTTATTAGAGTAAATTTATTCTACCTTTTTTAGGCAATTAAATATTTTTATTTTAGCTGTTTTTTCAATTTCGTAAACATATTTTAAGAAATATTTTTATTTTCTATTTTTGTTGTTTAACAGATTAGATTTAGTTTGTCAAAATATTATCGATGAATCACCCAATTACGGTAACTTTACCCGATGGTTCTACAAAGGAATTTGCCAAGGGAGTGACGGGGCTAGAAGTATTAAATATTCTAAATATACGTAATTTAAGTGCAGAAGCGTTAGTAATGAAGGTGAATGGGGAGATACAAGAGTTGTATCGTCCTATAACAGAAGATGCCAGTGTCCAATTTCTTACGTGGGAAGATGCCGAGGGAAAGGCTGCTTTTTGGCACTCGTCGGCACATATTTTAGCTGAAGCAATTGAAGCTTTATATCCAGGTGTAAAATTTGGTATTGGCCCCCCTATTGAAGAAGGCTTTTATTATGATATTGACTTAGGAGAGAATACTATTTCGCCCGAAGATTTTGAAAAAATTGAAAAAAAATTTCTCGAGTTGGCTGCTTCGGGCGAAACATTTGAAAGGCGTTTGATACCTAAGGCTGAAGCTATAGCTTATTTTACTCAGAAAAACGATCCATACAAACTCGAATTAATAGAAGGCTTAGAGGACGGAAATATTACTTTTTATTATTCAGGAAACTTTGTGGATTTGTGTAAGGGCCCCCATATCATTAATTCTAAATTTATTAAGGCAGTTAAGATTTTGAATTTAGCAGGCGCATATTGGCGCGGGGATTCAAAGAATAAACAACTTACAAGAGTATATGCCATTTCTTTTCCTACTAAGAAAGAACTAGAGGAATATCTAGCACGCCTAGAGGAAGCCAAAAAAAGGGACCATCGCCGCTTAGGTAAGGAACTTAAGCTTTTTTCCTTCCATGAGGAAGGGCCAGGTTTCCCTTTTTGGCATCATAACGGAATGATAGTGATGAACGCTTTGCAAAATCAGCTTCGTAAAAGGTTGCTGGAGCTCTCTTATGAAGAAATCAAAACACCTATTATCTTAAACGAGCAGTTATGGCATCAATCTGGGCACTATCAGAACTATAAAGAAAATATGTATTTTACTACTATCGATGATAAAAATTACGCAGTAAAGCCCATGAATTGTCCAGGTAGTACTCTAATATACCGAACAGAGCAACGTTCTTATAGAGATCTACCGCTTAAGCTGTTTGAGTTTGGTTTGGTACATCGTCATGAACTTTCTGGGGTTTTAACAGGTTTATTCAGGGTTCGTAGCTTTACTCAGGATGATGCTCACATTTTTTGTACTCCCGAGCAGGTTGAGCAAGAAATTGCTCAACTTATTAACTTAGTTTTTGAAGTATATGGCTGGTTTGGATTTACGGAGGTAAATGTATTTTTATCGACACGACCTGAAAAATATATTGGTTCTCTGGAAATTTGGGAGAGTGCAGAAAATGCCCTTCATAAGGCATTACAGCAAGCTAATATTTCTTACACTATTAACCCTGGTGATGGTGCTTTCTATGGTCCCAAGATTGATTTTGTCGTAAAAGATTCTCTTAAGCGTAGCTGGCAACTGGGTACCATTCAGTTAGATTTTTCGATGCCTATCCGCTTTAATTTAGAGTATATTGGGGCTGATGGTAATGTTCATAGGCCTGTTATGATTCATCGAGCAATTTTAGGTT
>JANWXU010000113.1 GCA_025057395.1 Bacteroidia bacterium
AACCGTATGCTTACAGTGGACTACCTGCTCAAAAAAGCTATGAAAGGAAGTCTTGACCTGATGGGGCCTGCCATGGCAGTACAAAAAGAACTGATGTCTATTCCTGAATTGGGTACTGATAATAATGGGGAGTTTTTGGCTGCCGAGAAGAAAGTAATAGCTAATCTAAAAAAAGCTATCTTAATGGTAGCAGGCTTTGCAGTGAATAAGTATATGACGGCTATAGCTGAGGAGCAAGAGATTTTAATGGATATAGCAGATATGATTATGTATCTCTATGCTATTGAGTCTGTTCATCTAAGGCTTCAAAAATTAGCTGTCACAAAAGGAGTAGAAAATATTTCCTTGCAACTAGATATATACCGCTGTTATTTAGTAGATACAATTGAAAAAATAGCTTTAGCTGCTAAGAATGCTATTTATGCTATGAGCAGTGGAGACGAACAAAGAATGCTCCTTCTTGGTTTAAAGCGCTTTTCTAAAATAGAGCCCTTTAACACCGTTGCGGCAAAGAGGCGAATAGCTAGAAAACTTATTGAAGAAAATCGATATTTTCTATGATGTAAAGACCCGGTAAAGCCGGGTTTTTTTGTTCTATTTTGTTTCTATTTAATAGGAAAAAGTTTCAGAAGTTCTGCTTTAGTAATTTCATAGTTAACCCAGCTACTATCCTTTCGAACGTTGTACTTTTGATAAAAAGCAATAGCAGAGTAGTTCCATTCTAATACTTGCCAAGTTACACCATTGAATTGATTTTCTAAAGCAAAGTGAAAGACGTGTTCTAATAGTTGTTTGCCAATACCTTGGTTTCTAAAATGTTGGGTAACTATAATATCTTCCAGGTAAAGTCTTTTTCCTTTCCAGGTCGAATAGCGCGTATAACACAAGGCACATCCTACTAATAATTTAGTGTCTAAATTTTCTGCTACCCATAGGTAATAAAGGGGATTAGCACCAAAGCCGTCTTTTAAAAGCTGCTCAGCATTAATTTCTACTTCTGCTAGGGCTTTCTCGTATTGGGCAAGTTCTAAAATTAACTGCATCACGTTAGGAATATCTTCAGGTCGACCCCTGCGGATAACAATACTTGGCTTCATATTTGCTATGGTGAAGAAACAAAAATACTAGTCTAAGGCTGCAAAGTTACCAAAATTGGTGATAGTGCTGTTTTTCTGTTTTTTATGTCAGAATTTCTGACAAAAAGACTGAGGTTTTTGGCAGCTAACTAGAGTGGAGAGAGGAGTAAAGTTTACAGTGCTGAGGATTTATAATTGCATAAAGGTAAAAGGTAAGTTTAGAGATGCTGCTAGTACAAATCTAGAAATTTATATCTTTTTTTTATTTATTTTGCAATTACAACGGCCAGACCAGTATATATGCGCAACTGTTGAAAGAATTTATTATTCAGATTTGTCTGTTCGAATTGTCCTTGAAAAAAATATAAGAAGACCTATGAATAAGCCTATTCAAAACTTTCTAATACTCGTCTTACTCCTACTTTGGGGAAATAGTAATACTTGGGGGCAGGGTGGTACAACGATTCGTATCACCGTAAAAGGCATTAAAAAAGATTCTACTTATTACATAGGAAACTATTATGGTGATAAGCAGTATATCGTCGATTCTGCTAAAGCGGATGCCAATGGCAACCTTATTTTTCGTACTAGTGAAAAGTTACCCAGCGGGATTTATTTTTTTGTTCCTCCCGCTAAGAACACCTTTTTCTTTGAGTTTATAGTACATGAACATGATTTTTCTTTGGAAACGGATACTTCTGATTATGACGGTAAAATGAAAATTAAAAATTCCAGAGAAAATGAGATTTTTTATGAGTACCGCAACTACCTAGCTCAAAAATCACGCGAGGTATCTCCATTTAGTAAAAGACTTAAGGAAATAGATGATATTTTAAATCCTAAAGATTCTACTGATACTAAAGAGGGTAAAAAAGGGGGGCAATCTAAGCCAGCAGTCAAAAAACCTCTTCCTCCAGGTACTGATAGTGTTGCCCTTAAGAGGGAAAGAGAACAGTTGATTGAAAAACTAAGAGCGGTTAATAAAGAGGTGATAAACTTTCAGAAAGCTTTTATCGAGAAATATAAAGGGACTTTGGTGGCTACCATTTTCCGTGCTACGCAAGAGCCAGATATTCCTGAACCTCGCAGATTGCCAGATGGGAAAATCGACTCACTTTACCCCTGGCGCTATTACCGCAGCAATTACCTGAACTATATTGATTTTTCGCAGCCGGCAATTTTAAGAACCCCAATTTACAAAAATAAAATAGACTATTTTTTGGATAAATTGACGGTACAAGACCCAGATTCAGTAAATAATGCAATTGACTATATTATTGAAAAAACAAACGCTTCTCCCGAACTTAAAAAATGGACTATCTCTTACTTAATGGGTAAGTATGAAAAATCTAAGTTAATGTTTGGGGAATCTAATTTTGTGCATATTGTTCAGAAATACGTAGCTCCTAATCGCGAGTTTTGGGGTGAGAAGAATGTTTTTAGCCGGCAAGACTTTTGGTACCCTGATACTTCGCTAGATAAAATTATTAAGCGTGCCGCTAAACTAGAGCCTATTTTAATTAATAAAATAGCACCTGATATTACGATGTATGATATGAACGGAAAACCAGTTTCTTTGCATAAAACAAAGGGAAAATATACGCTATTGGTTTTCTGGGATTCTAACTGCGGCCACTGCAAAGAAGTAACGCCTAAGCTTCACGATATCTACCTACGCTTTCGTGATAAGGGTTTTAATGTATACGCTGCCAATATTGAGCAAAAACCTGATGGGTGGAAAAAGTTTGTAGAAGAAAAAGGCTTCAAATGGATAAATGTGCAGGATATATATCACTATAGTAATTTTAGAGAAATTTATGACGTTTATAAAACGCCTATTATTTATTTGTTAGACGAGAATAAAAAGATTCTCTTTAAACATCTTTCTCATGAACAGGTAGAGGAGTTTTTGAAGGATAAGTTGAAATAATAAAATAAAAGCTTATACTTAAAAAAGGCTTGAATAAGAGACTACCTTATTCGAGCCTTTTTTATTATTGGGCTATGGAAGATATTTCGCTCTATATCTTTTAATTTATATCGTTGATAATAAAATATTGTGCCTGCCGTAGTTTTAAGTTACAAAACAAAAAAAATTATAATTTTGCTAACATTCCAAGATTATAATTTACTAAGAAATTTCATATTTGGATTCTATTCCTGGAGTACAATTTTAGCAAAAATATTCTATGAAAAAATATTATTTGGGACTAAAGCAGAAAGGCTTTAGTGTGTTTATTATTGTATTCGTTACTCTTTTGAATGTAGTTCCTTCATTGGCACAAAACTGGTATGTAGACCAGAATAATCCTTTACCTGGCACAGGTGACGGAACATTAGCTAATCCCTTCAAAAAGATAAAAGATGCGGTACAAGCAGCTAATGCATGGGGTGCTACTCCCGGCAATGAAAATATTCCTAAAACTATTCAAGTAGCAGCTGGAATTTATAATGAGTCTAATATCCAAATTACTACTTCTTTTTTAACCATAACAGGTAATCCGGGCAGTTTATCAGTTGCTGGTCCTGCTTCTACTGCTCCTATAATCGATGGCTCAAATGCTACAGCATATCTATTTCAAATTGCAGAGGGTAAAGATAATATCCGGATTCAAGGATTTTTCATTCGGAATTACAATGGCACTCCTAATCCTGATGCTCCTACTCTAGCTACTCACCTCAATGGTACAGCTATTAATGTTGTTAATACTACTAGTGATAATTCTAATAATCTAGTAATTAACGACAATGAATTTGAAAATGTTGCTACTGCTATATTCTTAGCTTCGCCGGGCTCAGGGCCTACTCCCTGCCTCACTTCTGGTACTAATCCTAAAAATTTAGGGGGCTTATTCAGCAATTTAACAATTCAATATAATGTAGTAAAAACTTCGGATAATCAGCCACACGCTTTTTTTCTTGAAAATATCACTAATGCTACAATTATTGGAAATGTTATTTCGGGAAGTTCTGCACTTAGTAGCAATATCGGAATTGAGATCAATGTAAGAAATAATACAGAATGTATTAATGCTACACCCACAATTTATCCTTTAACTTGCGAAAATATTACTATTGCTAATAATACTTTCCTCTATAATTACATTTCTAATCTTATTATTGGTAATAGAACCGCCTACAGTAATCCTAATTTAAATACAAATACTACCTTACGAAACATAACAATTCAGAATAATACTTTTACCAATAATAATGCTAGTAATATTTGGGATGCTTCAATTAATCGATACCCAGGTGGGCGGCTTATTAATTTGAATTTTATAGATACTAATTTTACTCAAAATGTGCGCCTGGCTAACTTTGTAATAAACAATAATACTTTTAACTACTTTATTGCTAATGGCTCCCTAGATAGAAACCGCTTTAATGCTGCTCTTTATTTCAAAAATATTCAAGGAACTAATATATTTTCTGCAAATACCTTCAACTCTACTTATCAGCCGCTAGCTTTAACCGTTGCTAGCAATAGTGGTGATTTTCATGGATTAGTAATAGACTACTCTAGCTTAAATATTCCCGGCTCTTGGAAAGTTCATCGAAATACCTTTTCAGGACATGACATAAATAAGGCTAATGATATAGGTGCAGCTGTTTTTGTATATAGCCTTAGTAGTTCGAGTCAAAGTGTCGCTATTGAAGAAAATTATATTACACGTTTTAAAGCCGCTCTTGGAATTGACGAATTTTTTCATAATGGTACTACTTGGCTAAGCCGTGGCCGTGTAGGTAAAAATTTACTTTCTAATATTTCCCTTACTCGTAATCACCTTGCAGGCAACAAAGTAGGAGTGATGAATAATTCAAGGGGGCTTTATAGCGGAAATGGTATTACTCCTTCTTTTACTTCTCAAACCATTTTCAATGCTTCCCTGAACTGGTGGGGAGATAATAACCCTCAAACTTTATCTGCTTATGTGGATGGCGTACAATCAATTGGAGGAAATAATGGTACTTGTATTGCTGGTACGGGGCTAGCTATTAACCAAACTTTTTTAAATTCTCCAACCCCAACCGATGTAATTAAAAGTTCTTTACCCAATGTAGATTATTCTCCCTGGCTGCATAGTGGAGCAGATACTGACCCCACAACTCCAGGCTTTCAGCCTGATTTTAGTTTTTTGCACGTAGATAGGTTTTCTCCTCAGAGTCCTGATTCTACTACCCTTGCTTTTAATAGTATTTGTCCTGGCGGAGTAGGGGCAGTGCCCATTCTAATTCCTAGGGGCAGCTATGGTAGGGTAGGCGAAGCTTTAGAAAATATTCAAGCTAATGGAACAGTTTATATTTACGATAGGGGAAAAATAACTTACTATAACGAAGGGCACATTAATGTAGTTACAAAAAGCGTCAAATTTGATAGTGATGGCGCTCCAATCATAGATAATTTGCGAATACAAGCCCTAGCTCAAGATAAATTAACTTTACTGGCTTCGCTGCACGTGAGTCAACTTTTGGATTTGCAATCAGGTAAGATAGATCCTACTATTAAGGACCTTATTGTAGTTTGTTTGCCGGGCCTTAGTCAACCTATTATTTCGGGTGGAAACACAAATAGTTATGTGCTTACTTCTTCTACAGGTACTTTGAGTCGAGATTGTATAGGAGGGAATGGGGGGGCTATTACACCCATTCGTTTTCCTGTGGGTACCAATAATTCTTATGCTCCTGTTACTGTGCAAAATACAAATACTGCTACTAATTTGGCGCCAGACCGATTTTCTATTCGAGTAGCAGAGCAGGTCACTAATCCGCCAGGGGCTACTACGGGTGCATTTACCGGGGTAGTAAAGCTTACTTGGTATATTAATGAAACATGCCCTAATACTGTTAGTCCTTGCACATATGAGCCATCTCTAGCTGCTCCTGGAGCTACCAATACGGCAGCTACTAATAACGTCAATCTTACCTTTCAGTGGGAGGCTACCGATGAAGGAATTTCTTTTAATCGTACCAGTTGTTATATACAAGAGTATACAAGTAATGCTTGGGTTCCTGTAGTGGGGACTAATAATGGAGGACAGCCAGCTCCTGCTTCGGGCTCGGGTCCTTTTAGCCGAACTGTTACCGGCTTAACAGGACAGTTTATACAAAAAGCTTTTGCTATTTTTTCTGACTGTCCTTCACCGCCTGTTGCCCCAGCTTCTATTGCAAGGTGCAGTGCTGGGCCCGTAACTTTCACCATAGCCTATGGTCCTCTTGGCAGTCCTGCTATTCAACCCAATCGTTTATATGTATATGAGTCTGAGTTTGGTGGTGTGCCGGTAGCTATTTTTTCTAGTTCGCCTGCTATTTTTACTTCGGCACCCATACCCCTAGGAACAAGTAAAGAATTTTGGATTGCTGCTGGCATAGATGGGGGATGTGAAAGTCGTAGAGTAAAAGTAAATATAGCAGCAGCTAATGCGCCTTCTGCGCCTTCAGTTACAGAAGCTACTGTGAGCCGTTGTGGGCCAGGTAATATTACTTTTACTGCTGCAATGGGGTCTCTGGTAGGTAGCTCTATTTTGCTTATTAGTGACCCTAACAATCCTAATAGTACCGTAGTTGCTTCTGCTACTCTTCCTGATGCTAATGGTAATTATTTTTTAACAACTCCTTTGCTTACTCA
The DNA here is from genome assembly GCA_025057395.1 of Bacteroidia bacterium. Lineage (GTDB taxonomy): Bacteria > Bacteroidota > Bacteroidia > J057 > JANWXU01 > JANWXU01. The sequence goes on from JANWXU010000113.1 coordinate 6,706, forward strand.
AACTACTACCTATGGATTAATGGTAGTAACTAACGCTGTGCCTAGTTGTACAAGTGCTGTTTTGCCTGTTACAGCGAACATAATTCCTTTACCTGCACCCCCCGTAATTACTAATACTCCTATACTACGCTGCGGGCAAGGGGTCGTTACGATATCAGTGAGCATGGGGGTACCGGCAGGTAATACAGTTAGGTTATATACACAAGCTACGGGGGGTGTACCCGTGGCAACAGCCGCTACTTTTCCCTATCAGCTAAGTGCTTTTGCTAGCACGACCACAACTTGGTTTGTAGAAGCTTTTAATTCTTTGAACAACTGTGCTAGCTCATCACGTACCCCTGTTACAGTTACTATAAATAATGAAAATATTGCGCCTCCTAGTACTACAGCTAGTACCTATACTCGCTGTGGCAGTGGGTCGGTAACCATGACCGTTTTATTAGGATTTCCTAGTGGTAATCAAATACGAATATATGATGCAGATTTTCCTGCAGGAAATTTGTTGCAAGAAACTGAAGCTTCAAACGACATTTCGCGTATAGTAACCGTTGTAGTTACTACTACCACCACCTACTACCTTGCAGCAAGAAATACTCAAACTACCTGTGAAAGTAACGCTCGCTTTCCAGTAATAATAAATGTCTTGCCAGGGCCAGGTATTCCTTCGGCTGTAAGTCCCGCACGCTGTGGAGAAGGCTCGTTGGTTGTTACTGCTTTCATGGGAAATCCTGTAGGAACAGAAATTCGTTTGTACAGCCAAATGTTAGCTACTTTACCAATAGCAACTAGCAATGTTGGCCCTAACTACTTGCTCACTATTCCTAATCTGACTACTACAAGTATTTTCTATGTGGCAAGTGCTAACCCCGGTACTGATTGTGAAAGTGTTCGTATTCCTGTTAATGTAACTATTCACCCTATACCTGCTGTTCCTAATGTGCCTAATCAGTTTCGTTGCCAAGCTTCCATTGTTACTTTTACTGCGAGCATGGGTAATCCGCCTGGTACAGAGTTACGCATGTTTGATGCTTCTGTAGGTGGTAATTTACTTTCAGTTAGTACATTTCCACCTTATAGTGTTACTAGTGGGGTTTTACTACAAAGTAGTACCACTTATTGGTTTAGCAGTGCGGTAAGTACAACAGGTTGTGAAAGTCCAAGAGTAAGTGCTGTAGCTAATATTAATTCCTTACTTTCGCCTCCAGTAGCTAGCGGAGTAACGCGCTGTGGTGTAGGAAATGTTACTATTACTGCTGCTATGGGCACTCCTATTGTTGGAAATGTAATGCGATTATATACTCTTCCGGCAGGAGGTACTCCTGTAGTAACTGACGATACTTTTCCTTTTGAATTGGTGGCGTTTGCTACTACTAGTACTACCTGGTATGTAGAAAGTTTTAGCACTTTTTCACAGTGTACAAGTAGTAGCCGTACTCCTGTAAGCATAACTATAATTCCGGGGCCAGGGGCTCCCGCAGTAGGAAATATTACTCGCTGCGGAGCAGGAGCAGCAACTTTTACAGCTAGCATGAGCTTTCCGACCGGCACCGAAATTCGGTTATACACCCAAGCCATAGAAGGTTCTCCTATTGCTGTTGATAATTCTGCTCCTTACTTGCTTTCTACACCTTTTAATTCAATAGGAGTTACTACGTATTATTTAGCAGTTTATGATTTAGCTCTGAATTGTGAGGGTAGCCGTACTTTAGTAACAGTAACTGCTCAATTAGAACCTGAACCTCCTACGAGTGCAGACGTATCTATTTGTGGAGCTGGTATAGCTACTTTTACAGTAATGCTTTCTCAGGCAGCGGGTAGTAGTTTGCGATTATATTCCCAACCTACGGGTGGAAATCCTATTGCTGTAGATAATGATGCTCCATTTTTGCTTTCTACCCCAGTAATAAATACTACTACAACTTTTTACGTGGAAAATTTTAATACGAGCTTAAATTGTGCTAGTAGTACCCGCCTTCCTGTAGTTGCGCAGGTGCAGCCTATTCCTGCTAATCCTATTGTAGCCAATGTAACGCGATGCCAGGCAGGAGTAGTAACTTTTACGGTACAAATGGGTAATCCTAGTGCCAACGAAGCTTATTTGTATACTACTCCTTCGGGAGGAATACCAGCAGCAATTGATCAGGACGCGCCCTTTACTTTAACAACATACTTTATTTCTACTACTACAAGCTTTTATATTGAAGTAGTAAATAGTAATACAGGATGTAAAAGTAGTCGTGTTTTATCGACAGCAATAATTGCTCCTAATCCGGGTGCTCCTGTTGCTAATAATGTAGTTCGTTGCCAAACGGGTACAGTAGTGTTTACAGCAACTCCAACTTTTCCAACAGCAGATATTATTTTATTATATAACACTGCTGTAGGTGGAATTCCTATTTCTAGCGATAACCAAGCTCCTTATGAACTTATAAGTTCAAGTATTAGTACTATCACTACTTTCTTTTTAGAAAGCTTTAACTCGAGTACTGGCTGCCGAAGTTTAAGTAGAACCCCTGTAGTTGCTACTGTAAACACAATACTTCCAGCAGCACCTACTGTAGTAGGCACTGCTCGCTGCGGTCCAGGTAAAGTGGAGATAGTTGCCCAGCAGGGCTTTCCAGGCGGTACACATATGCGTTTATATTATTCTCCTACGGGAGGAATTCCTATTGCTGAAACTGGTGCTCAACCGGCTGTTTTTGAAACTCCTATAATCTTTAACAGCACTACTTTTTTTGCTTCTGTTTTTGACGAATTCACGGGTTGCGAAAGTCCTAGAGTTCCTGTTTTAGCCACTGTTACACCTGCACCCGGAACTCCTGTAGTTTTTGATGTGGCTCGTTGTGGCACGGGTCAGGTGACTTTCACTGTAATGATGGGGGCGCCCGCAGGCACAGAAATTAGAATGTATGAAACTGAGCAAGGAGGCACTCCTATTGCTAGTGGTAGTGGAATGACACAAACTTTTCTCTCTCCATTTATTGCTGTAACAACTACTTTTTACTTTGCAAGTTTCAATACTTCCACAGGGTGTGAAAGTTCACGTCAGGCAGCAGTAGCTACGGTGTATCCGGTTCCAGGTAGTCCTACTGCTTCGAATGCAACAGTCTGTGGAGGCGGAGGCGAAGCTATCTTTAGTGCTAATATGGGCAATCCGCCAGGGGATGAAATTCGACTTTATGATTCTGCCACCGGGGGTACAATTTTGTCTGCTATTAGTTCGATGCCTTATGTGTTAGCAAGTCCTTTTATTTCTACTTCTACAGCTTTTTACCTAGAGGCGGTAAATACTTCCACAGGTTGTACTAGCTTAACACGAACCCCTATTTTAGCTGTTGTGAATACGAATCCATTGCCTGGTGTGCCAATAAGTAATAATGTTACTCGTTGTGGACCAGGAACCGTAACTTTTACTGCCGCTATGGGTACGCCGAGTGGCAACCAGATTCGACTTTATAATTCTCCTACAGGAGGTTCTGTTTTAGCTTTAGATAGCAATTTTCCATATGAGCTTTCTGTGAGCATTACTACTACTGTAACTTACTATTTAAGTGCTATAAATACTGCTACTAATTGTGAAAGTACTCGAGTTCCAGTGGTGGCTTTTTTCTCTATGGCTCCTAGTGAGCCTACTGCTAATAACGTAACGCGTTGCGGTAGTGGGGTTGTTACTATTTCTGCTACTATGGGGCAGCTTCCAGGAACAGAAATGCGCCTTTATTTAACCTCTCAAGGAGGAAGTCCATTTTTGAATGATGTTGCCTTTCCTTTTGAGTTTACTATTTCACAAGTCAATAACAATACTACTTACTACATTACAGCATATGATAATTTCTCTGGGTGTGAAAGTAGTCGTATTCCGGTAGCTGTGAGTATAGTAACACCTCCTAGTGTACCTGGTTCTACCAATTTGTCACGTTGTGGTAATGGGGGGGTTGTATTTTCTGTTATCAATGGTGCTATTCCGGGAACAGAAATGCGCTTATATGGCACTACGGTAGGAGGTACTCCCCTTGCTCTTGATGAAACTGAGCCATTTGAATTGGCTACTCCCGAACTTTTTACTAATACTACTTTTTACATTGAAAGTTTTAATGCAAGCACAGGGTGCCGAAGTGGCCGTTTAGCTGTAGAAGCAAAGGTACATCCAGCTATTGGAGTTCCTATAATTAATAGTATTGCACGCTGCGGAGAGGGAGTACTTACTTTTACGGCTACTTTAAGTTTCCCGCCTGGAAATATAGTTCGCTTATATGATCAGCCTGCTGGGGGGAATATATTAGCCACTGACCTTACTGCTCCCTATAATTTAGTTACTCCTGTTTTATTTGCTACTACTACTTTCTATGCTAGTGCAGCAAGTACTATTACAGGTTGCGAAAGCGAGCGAATTCCCATAGTGGCTACTATCCATCCTGCTATACCCGCATTAAATAATGTTAGTATAAGCCGTTGTGGAGGTGGAACGGTAGTAGTTTCTCCGAGTGGGATAAGTAGCCAAGTATCGAGTATCAGAATTTTTAATTCCCCTGTAGGAGGGTCTGCTTTGGCTAGTAGTACAACTCCCCCATTTGAAATGCGTTTAAATAACATTACTACTTCGGGGGTATACTACATGGAAGCTCAAAATTTAAATACAGGATGTACTTCCCCTCGCTCGATGGTTAATATTACTATTCTTACAATACCTGGAAGCCCTATTACATCAGGAGAATTTTCACGATGCGGTAGTGGCAGCGTTACAGTTACTGCGCTTGCTAATTTCCCCTTTGGAAATGAACTTCGCGTATATGATACTCCTACCGGGGGTAACTTAATAAATTCTACACAAGTGCAACCCTTTGTATTTAACTCGCCGCCCTTATTTTCTTCTACAGTCTATTATATTGCTTTAGCTAATACGAATACGGGGTGTGAAAGTGCGAGGGTTCCCGTTACTTTGGGTATTAATCCTATTCCTGGTGTTCCTAGTGCTGCTAATGTAGCTCGTTGCGGCAATGGTGTGGTTACTTTTACTTTGCAAAATAATAATCCTGCTGGAAATCAGATGCGTCTCTATGATGCTATTGCTGCAACAACTCCTGTTGCTGTTGACGATGCTCCTCCATTTTTGCTAACCACTCCTCAGGTTTTTACTACTTCTCAGTTTTTTGCCGAAGTAGTAAATACCCAAACAGGATGTGTAAGCTCACGCCTTCCTCTAACGGCAACTATATTTACACCCCCTAATCCGCCTACGGTGGAAAATTTAAGTCGTTGTAACGCTGGTAGTGCTACTTTTACACCTGTACCTGATTTTACTTTAGGAGCACAAGTAGCACTTTATGCTTCGTTATTTAGTAATCAATCTCTTAGTATAAGCAATGCTCCTTTTCGCCTAACTACACCTATTGTTACTACTACTACCACATTTTTTGTAAGTACTATTAATACTTTACAAAATTGTGAGTCGGAGAAGATACCAGTTACTCTAACTGTACATTCTTCTCCGGGCCGCCCTTTTGTAGAAAATGTTAGTCGCTGTGGTTCAGGAGTTGTTACTTTTACTGTTCAAAGTGGTTTTCCTGTTGCTAATACTTTTCGTTTATTTTCTCAGGCTTCGGGCGGTGCTCCTATTAGCAGTGTGCAAGAGGCGCCTTATCAATTAATTTCTACACCTATAAATACTACTACTACTTTTTATGTAGAAGCATTACAAACTGCTACTAGTTGTACTAGTATAAGGGTGCCTGTAGTGGCTACAGTAAATTCTTTGCCTAGCACGCCGCAGGTAAATGAGGTCACACGCTGTGGTAGAGGTAGTGTAACTATTACTGCTACCATGGGTAATTTCCCAGGAAATGAAATTCGGCTTTATGAACAGCTAGGGGATGAGCAGCCT
>JANWXU010000114.1 GCA_025057395.1 Bacteroidia bacterium
ACCCAACTTGCATCAGTTTAATGCAACAGTTTATCAGCCAAAAGCCCGAACTATGGAATGAAGATATTGGCATATAGATTTTATTAATTCGCATAAACCCCCACTAAGTCAGATTCGTATAATTTTAGAAGTTATCATAGTCTAAAGTCAAATCTTTCTTATTTTTATCGATGAAGAAAGTCTCTCCCCCCTTTAACTCTTCTTTTTTATTTTTGTAACCGTATTTTACAACTAGCAACCTAAATTATTTCTTATGCAAGGTGGAAAAATATTATGGGTCGATGATGAAATCGACCTACTAAAACCTCACATTTTATTTTTAGAGCAAAAGGGCTTATCTATAACCCCCGTAAGCAATGGGCAAGATGCTTTACAAACACTAAACCAGGAAGAATTTGACCTCATTTTTTTAGACGAAAATATGCCTGGCATGAGCGGACTAGAAACGCTGCACCAAATTCGCAACATGCGCCCTCATACACCTGTGGTTATGATAACCAAAAGTGAAGAAGAAAACTTAATGAACGATGCACTCGGCTCCCAGATTAAGGACTACTTAATTAAGCCCGTAAATCCCAACCAAATTCTACTTGCTTGTAAAAAAATTTTAAGTGGCAAGCAGTTAGTTAGCCAAAAAATAAATCAAGAATACCAAAAAGACTTTCGAAACATCGGCATGGCCTTCACTGACGAATTAAGCGCTGACGAATGGGCAGAAATATATAAAAAACTTGTTTTCTGGGAGTTGCAATTAGAAAATACAGAAGATAAAAACATGTTAGAAATTCTTCAAGATCAAAAAGCAGAAGCAAATGTTAATTTTACCAAGTTTATTACTGCTAATTATTTAGAATGGATAAAAGGGAAAAACGCACCCCTGCTCTCTCCCTTCTTACTACCTCAAAAGGTATTTCCCTATATTAAAAGTGGTGAATATTCTTTGTTTTTTATTTTAATTGATTGCTTAAGATACGACCAATGGAAAGTTTTTGAGCCCATTATTGCTGAGTACTATACCATAACTCAAGAGGAAACCTATTATTCCATTTTACCTACTGCTACCCAGTATGCTCGAAATGCAATATTTGCCGGTCTATTTCCTGAAGAAATTGCCAAAAAATTTCCTAAGTTTTGGGTTAATGATGAGGAGGAAGGTGGTAAAAATTTATATGAAGCCGAATTCCTCAAAGAACAAATCGTTCGCCACAGGCTAAATATCCGGCACAGCTATAATAAAATTTTAACTACAGAAGAGGGTAATCAATTGAGCGAAAATATCTTGAATTTAATGCATAATGATTTGAACGTTATCGTTATTAATTTTATTGATTTACTTTCTCATGCTCGCTCCGAAATGAACATTATAAAAGAACTGGCCCCCGATGAACCAGCATTGCGCTCGTTAACACGTTCCTGGTTTATTCATTCTTCTTTACTCAATATGTTAAAAAAACTAAAAGACCAAAAAGTGAAAATTATAATATCCACCGATCATGGTACTATCCGAGTAAAAAAGCCTTTAAAGATTATTGGAGACAGAAATACCACTACTAACTTACGCTATAAACAAGGGAAAAACCTAAATTATGACGAAAAATCAAGGCAAATTTTCTCTATCAAAAAGCCAGAGCTTGCCAAACTTCCTAAATCCACAGTAAGTGGAACCTATGCATTTGCTACAGAAGATTGTTTTTTCGTATACCCCAATAACTACAATTACTATGTAAATTTTTATAGCGATACTTTTCAACACGGGGGCATAAGTATGGAAGAAATGATAATTCCCATAGCTTACCTTTCGCCGCGATGATAATTATGTAATTGAAGGTAAATTCAAAAAATTGAAACTAATTTAAATAAAAAAGGAGCGCATCAAACGCTCCTTTTTTATTATATATTAGATAAGCCCTATTATTGCTTAATTAGTTTCACCACCTCTGTAAACGAACCTACTTTTAACTCTAGTATATAAATCCCTGCGGATTCGTTAGCCAAGTCGATAGTGTATTGATTCATGCCAGGCTGTACATAGCAACTACGTTTCAAAACCATTCTTCCTAAAGCATCATGCACCATAAAGTCTACAGTTGCTTCACGCAAAGCATCTAGCGAAACCTCAAATACACCTCTACTTGGATTGGGATAGATGCGCAAAGAATTGAGTAGAGTTTGTTCAGCTCTAAAATTGCCCGTCGTGAAAAATGCCTGATTAGACCATTCTGAGAAGCTACCGCTTCGCATAGAGCAACTGGTACAATTAGCCCTTACCATTACCCCATATTCCGTACCAGGTTGCAAATTATTTAAGGTTGCACTTGTACTAGGAGCCGGTATAAGCTGGTAATTCCACAAATCCGGGCTTTGTGCTAATAGCCCTACTCCTACTACGTAACACACTGCTTGTGAAACAGGCTCCCAACTTGCTATGGCACTTGTGCCGCTAACAGCAAACGCACTAACATTAGCTGGTGTAGTACACGAAGAAGGCGTCCTACCCGAACCTGTTGTAATATTGCGCGTAGAAGACCAGGGACCCGAATGTACACTATTACATACTGCTTGAACCTCAAATTCGTAAGTGCGGTTACTCAATAACCCTGATACTGCGGTTGAAGTACTTGTAATATTGCTTACCTCTTGCCAACTATCATTAGAACCTGCTAGCCTATATCGAATATTATATCGTAATGCACCCTCTACTGCTAGCCATTGCAAGTTAACGGTACTTGCCGAGTTATGCGGATCGAGCGTAATGGAAGTAATTTGAGTCTGTAATGATTCACCAATATGTACCACCAAACTACTTACACACTCCCCACTCTTAACGTACACGGTATAATTACCTGGTACTAGGTTCGTAAATATGCCTGTACTATTTGTGTAGTTAACTCCATCCAGCGAATATAAGTAGTTGCCTATACCACCGCTAGCACTTACTTGTATACTTCCTCTGCGACAGCCCGCATCCGTTTTTTGAACTAGCGTCAAAGAAGGAGGTGTACTAACTGTTACGTTTACCGTAGCAGCTGGTGAAGTACAACCATTCAAAGTTGCTACCACTGTATATTGCCCTGAATGCATAACCTGGGCAGGAGTAATAGTTGGATTTTGCAAAGTTGAACTAAACCCAAGGGGCCCCTGCCATAAGTACGAAGCTCCTGCAATAGTATTAGCCGTGAGGTAAATAGCTTCTCCTTGGCATACAGGTCCATTACTACTTGCCGTAACTTTCGGGGCAGGAAGAACTGTTACAGTAGTAGTAGCTGCTTGAGAAGTACAATTATCTACTACTGCTACCACCTGATATGTACCAGAAGAAATAGGTTCTGCTCCTACAATTTGTGGGTTAGGCGTTGTAGAACTAAAACCATTAGGTCCGCTCCAAACATATTGAGACGTACTGCCAAAAGCCGAGAGCTGCAAACTTTGTCCTGCGCATATAGGACTATTGTTCTTAGCCTGAGGTGCAGCCGGAACAGCATTGACTGTAACATTGGTAGTAGAAGGCAGCGAAGTACACCCATTTACAATAGCTACTACAGAGTATGTTCCCGCCATTGAAGAGGTAGCTAAAGGAATAAGCGGATTCTGTTGAGTAGAGCTAAAGTTATTGGGGCCTGCCCAATGATAGCGAGCTCCTTGCACAGGCGCAGCATTTAAGACTAAACGTTCACCACTACAAATAGGACTATTGGAAGCCACCACTGGAGATTGCGGTATAGAATTAACAACAGCACTAACAACCGCTACCCGAGAGCTACAGCCATTCACCACAGCAAATACGGAATAACTACCCGTATGTATAGTGGTAGCATTATGAATAACAGGATTAGGCAAGGTAGAAGTAAAACCATTAGGACCGCTCCAAACATACTGGGCACCGGCTGGAGCACCCAAGGCCGTCAACTTTAGCTCGTCTCCTACACAAATAGGCGCATTAGTAGAAACACCTGGAGGACTCGGCTGCATGCCAACAGTTACATTAACTGTAGCAATTGGGGTTGAGCAATTACCTATCGTAGCAATTACAGAGTAAACACCACTGTATTCAGTAGTAACATTCTCACGGTTAGCAATTCGTTGAGTAGAGGAGAAAGCTGCAGGTCCTTTCCACAAGTAAGTAGCTCCTTCTATGTAGTCAGCTGTCAGTGTCAATACTTGACCTGCACAGAGGGGAGCGTTAGTTATAGGTCTAAGTACTGGCGTCTCGCTCACTACTACTTGCGTAACTCCTATTTGGGAGGTACATCCTCCTAATATTGCAGTTGCGCTATAAATCCCTTGGTCTAAACTTGAATTTAATACACGGGTTACTACATTTCCTGTTGCTATGTAGCCATTAGGACCGGCCCATATAACTTGAGCTCCTGGCGTAGTCTCTGCTGTGAGACTAAGTACTTGCCCTACGCATAGAGGACTGTTATTCGATAGAACTGGCTGTTTTGGCAAGTCCACTACCGTTGCTTCTACACTAGCCACTGCCGAAGTACAACCATTAGCTACAGCGTATACCTGATACACTCCTGATTCTTGCGTACTTGTAGTTACTCGATGAACTAGCGCCCCACTTGCGCTATAATTCATTGGCCCTATCCAGTAATAACTAGCGTTGCCTGAGCCTGATGCACTTAAAATCAAAGTACTACCAACGCAAACTGGAGAATTACTCAAAGCTGATGGAGCTGCGGGCGCTGCATCTACGGATAACGTTACAGTAGCTGCTTCTGAAGCACATCCGCCTTGCTTTGCCACAACACTATATACACCAGATTGCGATGGAACCAAACCCTGGAGTATTAAGTTAGGCACTTCACTAGTTTGTAAAATTCCAGTTGGGCCACTCCATTCAAAAGTAGCACCCTCTATAAAGCTTACAGTAAGCGTAATAGTACTTCCTTCACAAACTCTTTGAATAGTATTTACCGTCGGTCTCGGCGGCGTCAGATTTACACTAATTTGCCTACTTGCAACTGCTGAAGTACAATTGCCATTGATTGCAATCAAAGAATATACGCCATTATGTAAAGTAGAAGTAAGAGTTCTACTTACTGTAGTACCACTTGCTTGCCAATTATCGGGTCCACTCCAGCGGTACTGAACGCCGCTACCCCCTCCTACAGCCGTGAGTCTTAGTACATCACCTGTGCAATTTACTGTACTTGCAACAATAGTAGGAAGCGTTGGCGTTTGATTCACTACAACGTTTACAGTAGCAGGAGTAGAAGTACAACCATTAGCAACAGCTACTACCGTGTAGACACCTGCATCTAACAAAGAACTTATCATGCGGCTCACATTAGCTCCAGTCGCACTAAAATTATTAGGTCCTCGCCAATGGTATGTGTTTCCTATAGGACCACTAGCGGTTAAAGATAAAATTCGACCGGTACAAACTTGTATATTGTTATTCACAATAGGAGCTGGAGGAATAGGATGTACAATTACCATTATGCCCGCTGGCTCCGATTCACAACCATTAGCTACCGCTGTTACTGTATAATTTCCATTATGCTCGAGAGTAGCTTGTGGAATATTTACAACCGCTGAGGTAGCCGTGAAATTATTAACGCCACTCCAGATGTAAGTCGCGTTAGAGCTTCCACTTGCCGTTAATCTCAGTGTTTGACCCTGACAAATAGGCGAGTTGGAGAAAATAGTAGGCCTTTGGGGTCTTTCAATAACCCTTACGGTAGTGAAGGCGGGTGCAGAAGTACAGCCATTAACCACAGCTGCTAGGGTATAAGTACCTGCGTCTTGTAACGTTGCTGCTTCTATGCGATAGTTATTGGAGTTAGCTGCAAGACTAAAGCTATTAGGGCCGCTCCAAAGGTAAGTTTGAGCCACTACCCCTTGTGCTTGTAGTGTAATAGGCTGCCCTTCACACACGCTACCACTGTTGCTAGCAATTGGAGTGGGAGGAGTTGGAATAATAACTACCTCTGTTGCACCAGGTTGAGAAGTACATCCTGCAGTATTCGTTACCACTAGTTGATATGTGCCCGCATTATTTATATCAATAGGCAAATCAATTGTTGATGCAGCAGAAGTAAATCCATTAGGTCCTACCCAAGAATAACGTAAATTCTCCTCCTGCACCAAGGCTCTAATTTGAATTTGACCTCGACTTCCTTGGCAATACGGACCTGTATTAAATACAACAGGGGTTCGAGGATACTTAGATATTAGAATTTTAATTTCATTAGAAATTTGCGTAGTACAGCCATTAATAATAGCACTTACATAATAATACCCCTCATTAATAGTTTGGGCATTAGGTATAAGTAACTCAGGCTCTTGTGTATAAATAATTGTTTCGGGGCCATGCCAAATAAAAGTAGTACCACTCGGATACTCTATAGCGTTGTCGATAAAAAGCCTTAAATCTTGCCCTTCACAAACAGGACCTTTTTGAGAAAAACCAGCAAAATAAGATACAACAGGTTGTATACCCCTAAATATTTGAACTTCCGTCGAAGCTACCTCCGAAGTACAACCATCCACTATCGCATACACCTTATAGGTACCCGCATAGTTTTCATTTTCAATTATGCGCGTTACTGTTGGGCCATATGCAGTAAAATTATTAGGTCCCTCCCAAACATATTGCGCATTAGTAGGCCCTTGTGCAGTAAGGGTTAATATCTTACTTAGGCAAGTAGGCCCTGACTGAACAACCTGTGTAATACGCGGCAAGGGCTTCACAGCCGCTGTAACGCTATTTCTTTGACTACTACAGCCCGTAGCTCGGTCAATAGCTTCAAGATAAAAAACGCTTGTTTGTGTGAGATCATTAATAATAACCGAACCTTCATTATTCTGCAAAGTGTACACAAGACTACTTTGAGGAGGAGCACTATATACCTTTACGTAAGTACCACTAGGCGCTGAAACATTTAATGTAACTCCTCCTACACCGCATCGTTCCACATTCTGAGCAACAGGAGCTGTAGGACGATTAAGTAAACGAACTTGTACGGTAGAACGCTCACTTCTACAACCTGTAAGTGGATCAACCGCTTGAACATAGTAAGTTGAATGAGTAGCAACTTCCTCAATATTAAGATGGTAAGGCGCAGAGTTACTTGCAGCAATTTCGTTATTCATTACATCAAATAAACGTATGTATACACCGCTAGGAACACTCAGGGGTAACAAGGTAATACTTCCTCTACTGCAAGTACTTCCGTCCGCATAAATAGGGATTTGAGGATGCGGCTGTAAAATGGCACGCACCGGTACAACATCACTACTACAGCCCGTAATAGTATTAACACTTTGCAGGTAGTAGGTGGTGTTAAATTCAAGGGGAGGCGTTTGATAAGTATAGGGCGCTGCATCAAGAATAGCTACAGGGAAATTTGCTAAAGGCTGATCATAAATATGAAGCTCGTGGCTAGAGGGTAAAATAGCTGTTAGCGTTACAATACCTTTACCACAACGAAATACGTCCTGAACAAGCGGGGGTATAGGAGACTCATTTACTTGAACAATAACGGGAGTCTTTTCGCTTTCACAGCCCGTGTGAGAAGCAAGACTAGTAATATAAAATGTAGTAGTTGTTGTCACAAAGGGTGATTCTATCTCATAAGGCGAAATATCATCTGCATAGATAGGCTCAATAGCAGCTGGACTTGTATAAACTCGAACGACATTACCAAAAGGTGGTGTGAAGGTTGCAGTAAAGGTAGCTATTCCAGCTCCACACCTTTGTACACGCTGAGCGGTGGGTACTCCTGGAATAGGGTGAATTTCCAAAACTGCTGGAGTCCTTTCACTTTCACACCCTGTTGCAGACTGAACTGATGAAATAAAGTAAGTAGTAGTTGTTGTAGCTACAGGCGTTGTAAGATGTGTAGTGGGCAAGCTTACTGAAGAAATTACGTGATTTGTATACTCATCTGCATATAGTCGTATCAAGTCGCCTGCCGGTTGATTCAAAATAACAGAAAAAGTACCCTTACCACTTCCACAACGCGCTACTTGGGCTGCTACTGGTCTTGCTGGCTTTGGCTCTACTAAAACCACTAATGCTTTCCTCGGACTTTCACAACCTGTAAATGGATGATAAGACGAAACATAATAAGTAGTGGTAGTTACTACTCCTGTTGTAACAGTAAAGGGTGGATTAGTAGCAACTGCTATAGGACTATTGTCATAGGGAGAAGAATAATAACGTACGTAAACATCGCCCTCCAGTGGCAAAGCATTCAGAGTAACCTCTCCCCTACCACAAATTCTCATATCTTGAGTACTAGGAGCATTAGGAATAGGATAGATAATCGCCTGTGCCTCTATTCTAGGACTTTCACAGCCCGTTCCTTGGTCTACGGCAGAAAAATAAAAACGTGTATTGGTAGTAATGTAGGGCGTATGAAGTTCATAAGGTTGAGCATCGTCTTCACCTAGTAAAGCAGCCTGCGAAGCTAAACTTGAATACATGCGAACTGTGTTACCTATTCCCACTAAGGGTAAGAAAGTAGTGATACCCGCACCACAGCGATGCGCATTTTTTACTAGTGGTGCCAAAGGCACAGGCTCTACTCTTACTACCACTGGCATACGTTCACTTGCGCAACCGTAGGCTGGTATAGAGCTTTCAATATAAAAGGTAGTGGTGGTAGTAACGATAGGTAAAGTTAGTAGAAATGGCGAGGTAATTGCAGAACTAATTGCTGTACCTCCTTGAGGCACCTGATATATACTAATTACCTCTCCTAAGGGACTACCCATACTAGCACTAATTGTAGCCGGGGCACTACCACATACAGCAACATTTGCGGCTGTGGGTTTACCCGGCAAAGGCTGAATAAGTGCTACAGCCGTGCTTCTTACATTGCTAGGGCATATTTCACTTACTGCTTCAAAGTAATAAGTTGTGGTAAAGGTAACATTAGGAACAACAATTTCGGCGGGAGAACCATAAGCTTCTGCAATACTGCTTCCCCCTGTAGAAACGGTATAGAGTCGAACACCACTTGAAAAGCCAATAACCGTAAAAGTTACACTTCCACCGCCGCACCGCACAACATTTTGAACTAATGGCGGTTGCGGAGTTTCTAAAATCTCCAACGATACGGCACTTCTAGAACTTGTACATTGAGTAGCTGCATCAAGAACCTCTAAATAGAAAGTTGTGTTTGTCGTAACAACAGGAGAATTTATCAGAAATTCTGGACCCTCAGACGCTGCAAATACATTACCCCCTACTGCTGTTGTAAATAGCCGTACTTGCGTTCCTGCAGGTATAGCCATGCGCACAGTAAAAGTAGCCGAACCCGAACCGCAGCGACGAGCACTCTCAGCCGAAGCGGGGGCAGGAGGAGTATAAACAATTGCCCGAACTTTTGTTCTCGTGCTTGAGCATCCTGTAATCGAGCTCACCCTTGCAATATAGAAGTCTTGGGTCTGCGAGATACTAGGAGTGTTCAGCAAGTAAGGAGCCCTAGTAGCTATATCTAACGGCGTTCCCCCCTGCTCACCATCAAATAGTTGTAGCGTCTCGTTTGCCAGCTCTGGCAAGCTAACACTAAACTGTACACTTCCATTCCCGCAGCGCCTAGCATCGCTAGCAGTAGGTGCATCTAGTATTGGATTAATTTGAATTACAAACCGCGCTCTTTCACTCTCACATCCAGTATTAGGGTTATATAAAGAAGCATAATAAGTGGTTGTTGTTGATACGTTATCAAATTCAATTCGATGGGGTGATACAAAAGAACTAGCAGTAATTATGTTGGTCTGAGGGGTAGAATATATTCGAAGCTCTGTAGCTGGCGACAATACGGTAATATCACTTAAAAGCACAGCCCCAGGTCCACATCTTGAAACGCTAGAAATAATAGGGGCACTAGGTATTGGATGAACTGTCACTACCACAGGTACTCTTTCACTTTCACACTCTAAAGCTTGCAAAGCAGCAGCAGCATAAAAGGTAGTCGTGTTCTCCACAGAAGGGCTTACCAAAGTAAATGGATACACGCTTGCTGTAGAAATCGGACTTCCACCTACCGGTTCTTTATATAAATACACTTTATCGCCACTCACTATAGTTGCTACAAATGATACGGCTCCTGTACCACAGCGCTCTACATTTCTTATGGTTGGGGGTAAAGGCTTCTCTTTAACTATTGCCATTGCTCTAACCCGAGAACTGCGGCAATTCGTAGCATCTGAAATAAGCTCTATAAAGAAATTCGTGCTTCCTGCTACCGGAGGAGTAGATAAAAGATAGGGCGGAGCACTAACCTGGCTTAGCGGAATGTTGCTTGTTAAATCAGCATAAAGTAAAGCTTTGTGTCCACTAGAAATATTAATACTAAAGGTAACTATCCCTGCTCCGCAGCGCTCTACATTCGCCACAACCGGATCCGCAGGTAACGGCAAGACGTTTACAATAACAGGAACTCGAGCACTAGCACAGTGACCTTCATAATCATAATGTTCAACATAATAAGTAGTTGTAGTTAAATTAGGAGGCGTTACAAGTACATAGGGCACTGTAGCACTTGCAAGAACATCACTTGTATTTATCGTTTGATACAAACGTACTGCAGAAGTACTAGTTGCCCCACTTAAGGTTACTGTCAGCTGAGCTACCTGGTTCCCACAGATATTTACATCATTAACCACAGGGGGAGAAGGCAGCTCTCTTACTTTAGCAACAGCTACCGAACGACTACTTGAGCATCCCGTTTGCGTATTCACTACCTCTAGGTAAAAAGTAGTATGAGTTGTTACGATTGGAGTATTCAGCGCATAGGGAGCTAAATTATCTTCACCTAAGGGCTCGCCTCCATTAGGATTAGCAAACAAACGTAAACGGCGTAGATTTCCTAATTCTGCAGTAAAAGTTACCACTCCCGATCCACAACGGAAAGCTTCCTGCGGAGCTAAAGGAGGAGGAATATCTACAATAGTCACACTCAGAGTTCTCCTAATACTTTCACATCCTGTTAAAGTATTTACTACGCTAATACTAAAAGTCTTTGATTGACTTACATCAGGAACTAAAAATTCAAACGGCCAAGTATCGTCTTTTAGTAAAAGTTGATTATTTTCATATACCCTAACCTCGTCCCCTACGGGGTTTCTCATTTCTACAGTAAAAGTAATATTGCCTGGTCCACAGCGAGTAACAGAGGGAGATATAGCAGGGGGAGCGGGAGGTGTCTGCGGTTCTATCACTACGGGAACCCGAGAACTCGAGCACCCCGTCTCCAAATCAAAACTTTCTACATATAAGGTAGTTAGAGTAGTAATTGTGGGCGTTGGTAGCTCAAAGGGTGGGGTTACGTCGCTATACAAGGGGAATAGTGCATTTAAACTCCCGAATAATCTTGTTTGCATACCTAAGCTATTAGGCAAAGTTGCAGTAATTGTAGTACTGCCACTTCCACAAAGGGGAGATACACTAACGTTTGGTGGTAAAGGTTGTTGTTTTACCACTGCCCTTACACTAGCACGTTCACTCGAACAACCACTCACCTCATCTATAGCTGCTACATAGAATGTAGTAGTTGTTGTAATCGGTGGAGTGGTTAGCTCATATACGGGAGTATTATCAGAAGCAATAGGAATAGGGGCTGCTGCTGTAGAATAAAGAGCTAAATGAGTTGCTGTTCCGCCACTCATCGAAGGTGAAAATGTAACACTACCTATGCCACAACGGCTAACTTCTGCTACATGCGGAACACTAGGCTTAGGTATTACTTTAACAACAACAGGAATACGATAACTCTCGCACCCAGTCTCTAAGGACTGACTAGATATATACAAGGTTGTAGTAGTCTCAATAAATGGACTAGTAACCACATAAGGATAGGTTTCCGTACTTGTGAGAGGCTGATTAAGAGAAGGGTGATTATATAAATGAACCCTATAACCTGGCTCTAGGAAAACTTCTAAATTAGCCGGCCCCGAACCGCACTGATACCTATCCTGTGATGAAGGAACTGGAGGTAAGGGTATCACGCTTACAACCACCGGCACTCTCTCGCTACTGCATCCACTCCTACTATCCACTGCAGCGGCGTAAAAGGTAGTAGTAGTATTAATAATAGGCGTAGTAATATTGAAATGGGGTGCTATAGTACTTCTACCTAGAACTATACCTCCTATCGCCTCATTATAAAGAACTAACTCGTCTCCACCATCGTCCAAACTCGCACTAAGCACAGCTGTTCCACTACCACAACGGCTAACAGGTGAAACGTTTGGTAAGCTTGGTATTCGATGAATATTTAAAGTTACGGGTATACGTGCACTTTCGCAGCCCGTTAAAGAATTGTAGCTGCTAACAAAATAGGTGGTATTTGTAGTAGTAAAGGGAGTAGTTACTTGATAAGGTGCCGTATTGTCGCTAGAAAGTAAATTGCCCCCCATCTGAGCTTCATATAGGCGCAATTCATTTGCATCAAAAAGTATTGCAGTAAGTACTACAGAAGCTGCCCCACACCTTACAACATTTTGTATTTGAGGAGCTTGTGGCAGATCATTAATGTATGCATAAACGGGTACCCTTAAACT
>JANWXU010000115.1 GCA_025057395.1 Bacteroidia bacterium
ATTTAAACCTGTAAGGGTTCCCCCCGGCGTACCAGGAGCTGCAAGCATAGGATTATTCCCTGTCTCTACTCCATTTGCACCAGGTGCAACAGTAACATTTACATTTGTAGGTAAAGGTCCTGTAGACCAAACTATTCCTCCACCACCTCCACCTCCCGGACCATGGCTACAACATGAATTTCCTCCCTTCCCTCCATTCACATTAATATTCAAGTTTCCAGTAAATGTGGATACATCTAACAAGATAGTTCCTCCTGCACCACCCCCCCCTGCCCCATCATTTCCTCCCCCTGGAGTATTGAAACCATCCTGACCATTAGATTGGATAGTATTGTTATTAGATACTATACTTCCTGATTTAAGAATTATAATTCCACCACCCCTTCCGCCGCTAGAACCAAAAGAGTTATTTTGTTGCCCACCACCACCGCCACCACCTAAAAATATTTTATTCTGCACATTATTATATAGTAAATTTATTCCCCCTACTCCACCAGGGTTAGGCGCACACCCATTCCAATACCCTCCTACACCTCCGGTTCCCATGTTTCCCCCACCGCCACCACCATGATTATGAGAATTTCCCCCACCGCCACCATTAGCTAACTTTCCGCGAGCGTGTTCTTGGTTTACTATCCAATGTGCAATACCTTCTCCTTTCTCTGCAGCGTCTGGAGTAGTTGCCGGCAAGAAAAATGGAGTCAAACTAATACAAGGATGGCTACCTGCTTGGTTGGCATTAGTAACACCTCCTCGAAAGCCTGCTCCATTCATATGAATGGTACCTCCTAAAGCTAGCATTCCAGAAACATCCATTACCATTACTCCGCCTGTACCAGTAGCAGCATCCCAAGCAGGGCAAGTAATAGTTCCTTGAGTAACAACATTATTATAAACCCCCACCTTTACTAACTGCACAAAATGCGCCGGATCGTATGTTCTTACCAGCTGGTGCTGTAAAGTAATATTGTTTCCTGCTATTGCAGATATAGTTTGAAATTCATAGTTACCAGCACTGTTATACGCTGTTATATTACCGTAACTTGCAGTATTAGTTTGATCAATGGTTGCGCCTTTCATTTGGATGAGTAATACCCTGTCGCCCACATTAAAGCCACTACTACTTGTAACAGTTAAAGTATTGGTACATAAATCAATAGCTGTTACTTTGGTATAAATGTTAGGGCAGCTAGTAAGAGTTTGACAGTTACTAAGAATATTTACAGTTTGTGTGGTTTGTGCCGAACAGGCTGGATTACCAGGGTTAGTTACAGTTAAAGTAATGGTCTTAGTACCAGAACTATTCCAGTTTACTGAGTGAGGCCCCTGCCCCGAGGCAGTAGCTGGCGATGCACCAGCACCAAAATTCCAAGCATAAGTAGCGCCTTGGTTTGCTTGCCCTGTAAAACTCACCTGCACAGCCTGATTAGGACATGCAGATGTGGGATTAAGACCAATACTTGGGTTAGGAATGGGAAGTACACTATATATTTTGTGCATAGCATTATAACCTCCCGGACAACTAGGACTTGTAATTACAAGTGAAACTGTTTTATTACCCGGCGTACTCCAACTCACCGTATGGGGCCCTGGCCCCGTACCCGGAGTTACATTAGCCCCACTCCATGTCCAGTTGTAAGTGGGGTTTTGCATAGTAATGCCTGTATAGTGGACAGTGACTTGGGAATTTTGACATATAGTTTCAGTTTGCAAAAATGTAGGACATACTATTTGTTGATTCGATGCTCCACCGGTAGCTGCAGTGAAACCCCACCAAACCATAGGATTATTATTGAAAATAGTTTGGATAATATTTTGATTAAGAGTAAGCCTTAGAACCCCATCAAAGTAAACCTGTAGAGTAAAAGTCTGAGGGTTCCAGACTACACGAAAAGAGTGGTATTGCCCATCTTCTATATTACAGTTACTTGCAGAAGCTTGCACCGGACCACTTAAGATATTCGCTACTGATCCATTGTAGTGTATAGCCACATGGTCACAAGGAATGTCGTTAGCTCCAGGACCATTATCCCACGTATCAATTTCTATAGCTAATGAGGGTGAAATACCTCCATAACCTATTGCCCCCCCTGCTTGTCCTACCACATTAGGACCACCTTGCTGTAAAACAAAAACAATTCCATCAGCCCCATTAGGATCTTTTGTACCCAAATATACATTATACGTATAGTCAAACGGACAATTTAAATTCAGTTGTGTGGTGTTCCAAATAGTTCCCGCTTGTGCCAAAGCATCTGGTGTAAGCTGGAAACAATTGTTACCTTGATTTACCGCTGAGCCAAAAGCATTAAATTGGCCTTGAGCACTGCCTTTGTAGAAGGATAATATGCCTAAAAAGAAAATAGAAAGAAATATAGAGTACAGTTGCATATGCATAGTAATTTTCTAATTATTTTTATTTCTAATATGTACCTAACCTCTAAAACGCAAAATTAACAATAATGTTGCAGCTGAATAGAAAATTATACAAAAAAAGAAAGTATTTATATAAGTTTTTTTTACTTACACTTAATTTTCTAGTACCCTATAACACAACTTTCTCAGCATAATGTGCTAAACTCAAAACTCAAAAAACTATGAATAGGTTTACTAACTCATTCTAGCTTAGGAGTAGGGTTTAAAGTGAATATTAAATTAACTTAAACTTTAGTAAGGCGAAAACCCGATATAAACAAAAGGGGCCCAATAGTAGGGATGCGCAGTTGTATCGTTTTGTAAAAGTTGGAGTTTGGTTTGCCTAAGGCACTCTAAGTTAGAGGTAGTATACAGCCGCTTTTTATAAAAACTTGATAAAAAAGAGAAATTAAAATTTCCTCCCGGATTCCAAAGCGAAAGAAGGAGGTTATATGCTCCAGCATAGAAGAAACCTTGAGCTAAATTTAGCAAAGCTAAGCCATGAACTCTAGCATTAGGCTCTACGTGACAATTAGCAATCGCTACTAATTCAGCTGCAAGATTAAGTCCATAAGTTTCATTTGCGTACAAGATATTGTCTTCAGTTTCTATAGTCGTATCTTGTGCTAAAAATAGACTTACTAACTCAACTTGCTGGGGTACCACTGCATGAGTTGCAAAAACGATATGCTGGAAATCAGAAAGCTCTATACTTTTCAGGTTAGCTTCATTAGCAGCTTTATGTAAAAAAAGATGTACTTTTTTGCCTCTTTTTTCAAATAAAGAAGTAATAACTTTTACTTCTTCTTCACCAGGCATAAATTCAATTCTTTTATTATAATAATTCAAAATTCTTTGATTAGAAAGGCTAATAATATAATTAGCTAGAAGATGCAAACTTTCATCATGGTAAAAATAGTTGGAAGTATTATCTTTGAATATAGGCGCAATGGTTAATAAAGAAGGCGAAGTGGGAGTAGCGATTTTTTTTTGAAATTGCTGTAACTGTTTATGTTGCTTCAAAAGCAAGTTAGCAGAGTATTGATAGCTAATTGTGGTTTGACGAACCAAATAAGAAATACTTTTATAGTCTACATGTTGCTCTGTATTCAGATTAGGCAATTCTGAAATAAGCGCTTCAAATGGTAAGTGCAAAAAATGATGGTCTGGAATTATAATTAACTTCTTATTTTTTATATAATTTTTGATAGGACCTAACAGCTTTTGAAAAAGATTACATGCGATAGAAACATAAGTATTCGAAGAAAAACTTTGAGAATCGTATAAGGAGTAAAAAATATCCTCTAACCATCGAGCAAACTCCAAAGGTAAAGGCTGCCGAAAAACTTGAAATTGCGTAGCATCAACGTAAAAAATATATAAACTGGAAGTATGCCAAGGATCCCAAAAATATTCAATTACAGCACACTCACTTATAGACGGAGCAATTATTTTGGCTTGCAGTTCTTCTATAGTAGAAGTTGAAAACTTATAAGCCAAGTCATAATAGTAGGGATATTTATTTTGAATATGTTCTTCCAACCTTAGAAGCTTTGCGTGAATTTGCATAATTTCTTTTTGCAAAAAAGCTGCTCGGGCAGAATCGTCAGCATTTTGAATAATCTCGGTTGTCGCAAATTGAGCCCTATAACTTAAGATTCTATTTTGCAATTTTCTTTCATAACTAAGTAAAGAATCAGGTAAGTAAGATACTCTCTTAGTTTTAGCAATTTCAAAAGCTTTGAATAAATTCCAATTTTTAATCATTTGAGAAAAAGCAAAGGCTTTTCGTTTTCCAAGCCCTTTTCCGCCTTCAAGGGAATCCAATACATATGCCGCACTAATACCTACTGCCAAAATTGGATAACACTCTTGACTAAGTATCTTGTATTTTTCATACAACAAATATTTATTTTTAATTAGCTCTGCAGTATGCTCTGCTATTTTAATTACCTTCTGATAATAACTTTTTACATTATTTCGGGTTGCTAACTCAAACCAAACAGTAGCCATTCCCTTGAGAGTGGTAAGCAGTGTAGAAGGACTATAAATGACTATGCTTGGCGATAATACTTCATGCAGTACTTCATCTTGTAAAAATACCCTAGGATAAACATTAGCCTCGATTGCTTTTTGATAGTAGTCTATTGCCCGAGAAAGAGAATCCAAAGCAACATAACTAGCTGCCATTAAGTTATAAGTTGTAGCAAGTCTAATTTGCTGACCTGAATTCTGATTTAAAATATCTAATGCCTTTTGGTGGAAATTGAGAGCATAATTAAACTGCTTAATTTTTTGATAAGCTAGCCCCAAACTGTTATAAGTGTTTACGCATTCAAGATGACTAGAGCCCAATAAATTATTTTGAATTTCTAATGCCCTTTGGAAAAGCGTTAATGCAGCTTGAGGTTGCAGTAAGTTTATATTTACATTAGCTAAATGAATATAGGTCCTTGCTACGTCAATATGCTCTTCGCCAAAAATTTCTAACTGCTTGGCCAATGCTTTTTCCCAATAGTCTTTAGCTTTAATATAATCTTCTTGTTGATAATAAATTTGGGCAATAAAATTGTAGCTAGCAATAACCTCAGGGTGTTCTTCGCCCCAAACGTCTATTAAAACAGAAATTGCTTTTTTGGAGTATTCTAGAGCACGAGGATAGTCCTCTAACTGTTTGTAAGCTTTTGCCAAGCCTTCATAACAATCTGCAGTGCTAGCATGGTTTTCACCCACTAGACTACGAAAAATTGTTGAAGACTTTTCTAAATTTGCTACTGCCTGCTCATTCTCGTATAGCCCTAGATAAATATGACCTAGGTCGCTATACACCGCTGCAGTATGCAAATGTTTTTCACCTACCGTTACTCGGAGAATATAAAGAGCCTTATAAAAATACTCCAATGCAGAAGGCAAATTACCTTGTGCTTTATACACATTACCAATATCTCGATAACTATTAGCAACGGCAGTATGTTCATTTCCAAAAGCCTTTAGACGTAGGGCAAGAGCTGCTAAAAAATACTCAAGTGCTTTAGAATATTCTCCTTTAGATTGCAAAATACTTCCAAGAGAACTCAAACTCGAAGCAATTTCAGGGTGCTCATTACCATAGAGTTGCTTTTTAATTTCTAGAGCTTGCGTAAGAAATTCTTCTGCTTTTGCAAAATTACCAATAGACTGATACAAATTACCTAAATCATCATACAGCATAGCTCTATCAGGATGCAAGGAAGCAAGAGCCTTATCCCAAATTTTTCTAGCTTTGTTATAATAACTAATAGCTCTGAAAAAATCTCCCTTGTAAGCATAAATTAAACCGATATTTCGATAGCTTAAGCCTACTTCGTGATGCATAGAGTCTAAAACCGCCTGCCGAATAGCTAAGGCTTTTTCGTGAGCTGCAAGAGCTTCTATATAGTCTCCTTTTAGACCGTAAGCAATACCCAGGTTATTATAACTATTAGCCACAAGAGGATGATAATATCCTAGCAAACGGATACGCAATTGTAAAGCTTGTAAATGGTATTCAATAGCCAGCTCATAGTCTCCCAGCCCAGCATAAATTGTACCTAAATTACTATTACTTTGGGCTACCTGGGTATGTTCTGGACCTAATTCCGCCTTTGCAAGTTGTAGCGTTTGGTGTAAGTAAATAAGCGCTGCACTATCGGCACCCCCTAATAGGTAACACTGCCATCCAAAATCATTACGATTTTGAATATAATAAGCACGCATTCGTGCTTCAACAGGCTGCCCCCGACAAATTTGTTGATAAATTCGCGCCGCCAACTGGTAATAATATTGAGCACTATCATACATAGCCTTATTTTCAAATTCCCTTGCAAGAAAACTATAATGATGTGCCCGAGTACTATCCTGGCAAGTATAATGCTGCGCCTTTACATATTCCCATTTTATAATACTTAAAAATATAACTTCTATGACTACCAACACCAAGCTTTGCATGCCCTAGATATTTTTTCTTACATATTGATTGTATGTGCCAATCTTAAAATTAATATCAATCCTTTTTAGATCGAAACCAAATGCTAAGCAGCAACATAACAACTTTTATTTAGCTAATTTTTTAATTATAGTTGCTTTTCCCATTTCATCAGCTGTAGCCGAAAAATGGCTGCTACGCTTAAAGAATCTGTAATTTCTCCCTGCAACACCATTTGGTAAGCTTGGTTAAGAGAAACTTTTCTAAGGGCTAACTGCTCCGTATCTTCAGGGTGGGGAGAACCTAAATCCAATTCTTGGGCTAAATAGATAATCGCTAGTTCGTCTGATACAGAATTGGAAAGATGCATACGAAATAATTCCTTCCACTTTTGAGCAGTAATGCCAGTTTCTTCCCAAAGTTCCCTCTTAGCAGAAACAAGAGGGTCTATATCTAACTTACCTCCCCCCTCTGGAATTTCCCAGGAATAAGCATTAAGGGGAAAACGATATTGACCTACTAACCAAATATTTTCTTCATTATCGATAGGTACTATACCAATAGCTAGGTGTTTGAAATGTACAACTCCATATATTCCTGGCCTGCCTCCTGGAGTAATCACTTGGAACTCTGTAAGTTCTATCCAGGGGTTATCGTAAATTTTTTGAGACTGAAGAATTTGCCAAGGATTTTGCATTTTTTCTTTTTCAAATTCAAAAAAAAACGGATGGTATTTATTTCACATCCATCCGTTTTAGAATAAAGACAAATATTCAAAATTAATTCTGTATTAGCAACCGCTGACTCAAAACACTCTTGCCATTAAAAAGTAGGCGGATAAAGTAAATACCTCCTGCTAAGTGCTTACAAACATAATTTTTACTTTGCCACCCTTCATCAACAAAAGATAGGTCTTCGTAAACTACTTTTCCACTAAGATCCATTACGGCTATTACCAGGTTTCCTGCTTCTCTAGCTCTAAAAGTCAAATAAAAATCTCCGTTGCTTGGGTTAGGGTATAATTGCAAGTTTTCCAAAATCAAGCTTTCCACTTTAGGAGTTTGATCGCCTATCCGCGCTAAAGGAGTTGTAAAAGCTTGTAACAGAGACCAATTAGAGTAGTTAGCATTACATAAGGTTCTTACCTGAAGCTCGTAAGTGGTAGCGGGAGCTAAATTCCTTAAAAGATAAGGAGGAGTTACATTTATGTTTACCCAATCTCCACCTTGTGCTCTATAGCGAAGCATATACCCTGTGGCAGCTAGTAGCCCCTGCCAATTTAGCAACACACTCGTAGAAGTAATATTGCTAACTACTATTTGGATAGGACCAGGACAGTCGATAGAGTTAGGAATAAGAGTCTGAAATGTAAGATAACGATATTCTCCCCTCTCAAAGCGACACACCGCTCGAATGCGCACTTGATAGCGAGTGTTAGGAGTTAAATTACTGATCATAATCGCATTAGTAGAGGTAACTACCGTAACCCAATTTGCTCCTCCTTCCAGCGTATACCCTACTTCATAACCAATTGCATAAGGACTATTATTCCACTGCAAATTTACACTTTGGCTGCCCACATTTACTACTTGTATATTATGAATAGGCTCACAGCTAAGAGTAGTAAAAGTACCATACACATAATCAGAAACTACAGAACCTTGGAAACAAAGTGTACGTACCCTTACTTCATAAGTAACACCTCGAATAAGGTTATTTAAAGTCTTTGTAGGAATACTTAAAACCTCAGTAGGTTGCCATGTTGAACTATTTTGTAGGCGATAACTAAATTCATAAGCAGTTGCACCTTCCATGGCACTCCAAGTAATTACAGCACTTGTCTCATTTACCTGTGAAGCTAATAAGGAGTTTACAGCATTACAAACAGGCGTTTGAAAACCTGTGCGAACAAACTCAGAACGTTTTTGCCCGCATAAGGTACGAATTTGCACTTCATATTCACTCTCAGGGCGTAGATTATTTAGCATAAAGACAGTATCTTGAGTAAAGGAAGAAAAACTCCAGCTACTACTTCCTCTTGCACGTAGTTGAACTTCGTATTGCGTAGCTCCGGGTACCGCTCTCCATTTTAAACCATAGCCCCCTTCACTAAGTGCTTGTATTCTAAGTACTTCCGTTGGTTGGCATACTTGCTGGCGTATAGCGATTTCTTGAGTAGCAATACAGTTTCTAGAATCACGTACCCACAAAGTATAACTACCCGGCGCTAAATTTGAGAAAATATTACTAATTTGTGTTACTCCATTAAGAGTGAATGTGTAGGGAGAATAACCTCCTCGCACTTCTACCTGAATCTTACCGTCATTTTGATCATAAACAGGAGTCACTAAAGCATTAACTTCTAAAACTGGAGCAATTGTTACAGTTACAGGTGTTCTCGGACTTTCCCCACAAATTGAATTTACAGCACTTACATAAAGCTCTGTACTTTGTAACAAAATATTAGAAGTCAACTCAAAGGGTGGTATATTATCAGTAGCTATAGGAACACCTCCTAGAGCAGTGGTGTACAAATTCACTTGATAATCTTGAGAAGAACCTACTTGTACCGGTATTTGTACTCTGCCCTGGCCACAGCGATAAATAGGAGGTACTGTTGGCTGGGGTGCAATAGCAGCAATAGTTACTCTAAAATGATGCTTTGCGCTAATACAGCCTATAGCAGTATTAATAGATTCCAGCGCATAATTGGTATGAGTTACTACCTGTGGAATAAAAAATTGATAGGGAGGGTAAGAAAGGCTATCAATAAGAACACCTTCAGCATATAAACGAATTTTATTTCCTGTAGAGGGAGATATTTGTGGCAATATTGTAACAGGTCCTCTACCACAGCGCGTAATATCGGGCACTGTTGGCGGTATAGGCACCGGGCCTTTAATTATTGCCACTCCAGGTACTCTTTCACTTGTGCACGTTCCACCTAAGGAAAGCTCTATATAATAGGTAGTGGTAGTGGTCACCTCATTGAGTGTAAGTACATAAGGAGATTCTGCATCTAAAGCAAGAATTTGATTACTTTCCAAGGCAGAATAAAGCCTTAGGACTCCCTCCGAAATCTCTGGTACAGCAAAAGAAACTACTCCAGCACCGCAACGCTCCACATTTGGAATTCTAGGTAATACAGGGCGAGTAATAGAAGCAATAGCAGATACTCTTTGACTTTCACAACCATCTTCACTAATAGCACTGAAATAAAAGCTAGTGCTAGTAGTGATAATAGGAGTGCCGAGAATAAAAGGTAGTGTAAGTGAAGTAGCTAATGCAGTGGTAGCTTGAGGCGAATCAAAAATACGAACTGCAATAGCATTTTGCGTAAGAGGCGTAAAAAGCAAACTTCCTACACCACACCGGCTAACATCCGCTACAGTAATTTGAGGTACCTTGCCTACTCGAATGGTAATAGGAGCACGATTAATACTTTGGCAACCTTTTTCGCCTACCGCTTCAGCATAGAATGTAACATGGGTAGTAATGCCACTTAGGCTAAAACGAAAGGGAGATTGCTGTGTACTCGTTAGTATATTTCCACTGCTAGGCAGAGAGTACAAGTTCACTTGAAAAACGTCCGGTGAGAAAATTTGAACCGTAAATTCTACGTTGCCCTCACCACACCGAAAAGCTGAATTACTTCTGGGCGGCATTGGGCGGTTAATAGCTTTAGCATACACCTCTATAGGTAAACTTAAGCAACCTTCTCTACTTTGACTCCTTATCCAAAAAGCAGTGATTCCTATGGTTGCTACCTGTGTACTTAAAATATGAGGCGACTGCGAGCTACGGCTAATCTCATTGTGATTTAAATCATACAAAATTACTAGATTTGGCAAAGGAGCATTTACAGTAAAAGTAACTACACCAGTTTCACACCTAAAAACAGTATCAGCATAAGTCGTAGGCGGCGCAATAGATCGTACATTTAAAGTATGGGTAATAAGAGGAGCCGCGCAATTTCCTAAGCGAGCTATTAAACTGTAGGTCCCTGCATTTTGCGTATTCACGCTCATAATAACAGGATTTTGTAAAGTAGAAGTAAAGCCAGCAGGACCGCTCCACAAAAAAGTAGCATCTACACTCGTAGTTTGGGCATTTAAACTAAAATTAGAGCCAGCACAGACAACAGTATCCGCTTGTATTTTTAAAGAAGCAGGATAGGGCAAAACTTCAACCTTAGCAATTGTAGTACGGGAGCTACAATTATTATAAATCGCTAGCACCGAATACTGCCCTGCAGCTTCTAAAGAAATATTAGCAATAGAGGGTGCACTAAAATTTGAAGCAAAGCCTAGTGGTCCACTCCATCTATATAAAGCTCCTGGCAAAGAACTTGCTGTCAGCGCAAGGACTGTACCCTGACAAATAGGACTATTACTAGCAGCAGTAATAGGAACGAATTGTACACTTACATTAGAAAGTGCCACAGCGGAATTACATCCCTGCTCTTCAATTTGCAGGCGAAGTGTTTTGTTACCACCACTTTCCCAACTAATAGAAAAAGGTCCAGCAGTAGTAGAATTGCTAAGTCCTATGCAACCATCGCACTCCCAACTAAATGTTGGATTAGGCGTAAAAGTACGCCCCGTAAAACTTAGAGTAGCAACTTGGTCTGCGCAAAGAGTGTTAGGAAAATTAAAACTTGCAATAGGGCGAGGCTTTATAAGTACATTTTGGATAGCAGTATTGCTTGTGCAACCATTAATATCTATTACAAAAAAACTTACGTTTTTATTACCCGCTGTTGCCCAACTCACATTAGCCGTACCTAACCCAGCAAAAGGCTGACCTTGACATCCCTGACAACTTCCTACAAAATTAGCTACTCTCGTTGCAGAACTAACTGTAGCATTTAACTGTACAATTTCTTGCTCACAAGCAGTATTAGGCACAACAGATAGCTGGGCATTTGGCCTAGGGTGAATAAAAATTGAATCTACTTTTTGGGAGGTACAATTTAAGCGAGTTACAATTAAGCTAATTATTTTTGCACCGCTAGTATTCCAAGAAATGGTAAAGGGGCCTGCCGTATTTACGGGAGCAGGCGTGCAACCATCGCAATTCCACTCAAATTTCATTAGCGGATCAATAACTCCCCCCTGATATCGAAGCTGCAATGGCGTGCTTTCACATAAAGAGCCGCTTAGCGAAAACTCTGCTGCAGGCCCCGCATTGACAGTTACAAGAATTGTATATTCAGGTGAACGACAACCACCATTAGTTATTACTAACGAAAGTGTTTTTGTACCAGCCGTACTCCAACTAACACCATGAGGACCTGGACCTGAGAGACTACCCTGCACACATCCGCCGCAATTCCAAGAGAAAGTAGAATTCAATGGTGCATTTCCTGTAAATAAAAGAGTATTAGTTTGATTTGTACAAATAGGATTACTAGCGACATTAAAAGTAGGTACAGGTAATTGAGTTACGGTAATAGTTACTTCCCGAGTAGGGGGGCAGTTAGCTTCGCTGGTTTTTACAGCAATTATTTTAGCACCTGGCTCATTAAAACGAACCCGAAAAGGACCTGTACCCCTAGCTGTGCTAGGAGTCCCCCCTTGAAATGACCACTCTAAAAGGCGAATATTAGGCGGCCCTGTATAGGTAATAATTACCTCTTGTCCTGCACAGGGATTAGGGGGAGATACTGTAAAATCTAGGGGCGTAATAGGACGCACCACTACCTCTGTTGCTGTTGTAAAAGTATCTGGGCAAAGAGTCCCTGATGGTGGAAAAACTTGCACTTTATAACTCCCTGCGTTAGCTGGAGTAGCATTAGGAATAACAGGAGACTTTTCAGTAGAAACAAAGCCATTGGGTCCTCTCCAAAAAAAACGTGAACCTGGTGCTGCTTGCGGAACATCAAGCCGAATAGTTTCTCCTTGGCAAATCGGAGAATTACTAGTTGCGCTTAAACTTACATTACTTTCAAAATGCCAGTCACACTCGGCTCCCCTTCCACCATCTACTACCAAAAAATAAT
>JANWXU010000116.1 GCA_025057395.1 Bacteroidia bacterium
CTTAGAAACCATATTCAAGATAAATATGGTACGGACTACTCCATTGAGTCTTTTATTCAAACGGATGCAGCAGTGAACCCAGGTAACTCTGGAGGCGCCTTGGTTAACTTAGCTGGAGAATTAGTTGGAATAAATACCGCGATTGCTACAGAAACAGGTTCTTACGCCGGGTATAGTTTTGCAATACCTGTTAACCTTGTAAAAAAAGTAATTATGGATCTTATTACCTATGGAGCAGTACAAAGAGGGTTTATTGGTGTGAATATTAGAGACGTAGACGCTAAACTGGCGCAAGAATATGAGCTTCCTACTAAACAAGGTGCTCTAATAGTAGCCCTCACTGCTAAGGGAGCTGCTAGATTAGCAGGTTTGCAAAAAGGCGACCTTATTGTGGCAATCAATGATAAACCTATTCGCTCTGCGA
Organism: Bacteroidia bacterium; assembly: GCA_025057395.1. Taxonomy (GTDB): domain Bacteria; phylum Bacteroidota; class Bacteroidia; order J057; family JANWXU01; genus JANWXU01. Next base: position 425 of record JANWXU010000116.1, read on the forward strand.
GCGAACTACAAGAACAAATCGCCAATTACAGACCTGGTGACCAAGTAATAATTACTTACCTAAGAAAATCTTCCCAATTCACAACAGCTGTTGTTTTAAGAAATGCACAGGGTAACTTAAATTTTGTAGAACCTCGGCGAGAAGCTCAAGTTTATTTTGAAAAATTAGGAGCTACCCTTGCACCAGCTTCCCCAAAAGAACTAACTTTCTTAGCTATTTCTAAAGGAATCAAAGTTGTGGACTTGAAAAAAAGCAGCATTTTGTATAAGAGCGGCATCCAAAAAAATTTTATTATCTGCCAAATCAACGGGCACGCTGTCAAAAGCTTAAGCCAAATGTATCTAGAATTTGCCCATGGCGAAAGTCCCATTCTGCTAGAGGGATTTTATCCAGATGGTAAAAGAGCTCAATATGAAATTAATTTTAATGAAACTGATGACATCTCTGAGTAAAAAATTAGCTGGGCTTCAGTAAATGATATAAAGCCTTTTCAAGGCGCATTTTGTGTGGTTTAACATTAAGACGCTTGTAGAGATTCTGGTTTTTAAAAAACAAAAAAGTAGGTACCGAATCTACTTGATATACAAGAGCTAGTTTCTTAGAGTCTAGTTTAGATGTGTCTACGGCTATAATTTCAAGGCTTTTAATAGGCAAGTATTGCATCAAATGAAAAAAACGAGGTACCCACTTTTTACTATCACTACACCATGTTCCTAAAAAAAGCTTAACCTCCAGTGTATCACGCAAGGTTTTTAAAGAATCAACATAATTTGAGAGTGGCTTATAGCGGATACCCTCTTTATTTTTCCATTGGCAGTCTTTTAGAAAAGACTCTTTGGAAGAATAATAGCCCACTAAATATTGCTTTCTACAGGCTAGCACACACGCCCCTAGCCCCAAAAGGATTATTATTAATCTATAAACCATCAGAATTAGCCACAGGCAAATATAAGTCGTTAAGTTCAGGATACTTATATCTATACTGCTCTCTTACTAGCTCAATCAATTTATTTTTAAATTCGTCAATATTAATTTTTTGGTAAACAGAAATAAAAACACTCGGTCCAAGTTGAGAGCACATCCAAGATTTCTTTAAATCTTCTAAATCAGAAGGTTCTAGCAAGTCTATTTTATTAAAAACAAGCAAAGTGGGCTTATCTAGGGCATCTATTTCTAAAAGTGTATTTTTAACTACTTTAATATGCTCCATGTAATGAGCATTAGAAATATCAACTATATGAACTAAAATATCTGCTTCATTTACTTCAGCTAGGGTACTTTTAAATGATTCGATAAGATTATGGGGTAATTTTCGGATAAAGCCGACCGTATCAGATAACAAAAAGGGAGTATATTCCAGAACCACTTTCCGCGTAGTAGTATCAAGAGTAGCAAACAACTTATTTTCAGCTAAAACATTGGCTTTAGCAATTAAATTCATAATGGAAGACTTTCCTACATTAGTATATCCTACTAAAGCCACTTTTACAAACATTTCTCTATTTTTTCTTCGAGTTTGAGCCTGCTGCTGGATTTTACATAATTCTTCCTTAAGCTTGGCAATTCGATTTCGAATAAGCCTCCTATCCGTTTCAATTTCTTGCTCGCCCGCTCCCTTCAACCCGATTCCTCCCCTTTCCCGAGAATGGTGAGTCCACAGCCTAGTTAACCTTGGCAAGGTATACTGCAAACTTGCAAGTTCCACCTGGAGCTTAGCCTGGGCAGTTTGAGCATGCTCTGCAAATATATGCAAAATAATTCCACTTCTATCTAAAATTTTTACTCCTAGAATTTTTTCAATATTTCGAAATTGAGTAGGTGATAAATCATCATCAAAAATAACTAAGTTCGCATTAAGTTCTTCTATTTTAGCTTTTATTTCTTGCAATTTTCCAGAACCTACAAAAGTTGCCGGATTAATAGTATGCAAAGAGTGGATAATTTTATATACGCTTAGAATACCAGCAGTTTCAGCTAGAAAAGATAGCTCGTTAAGGTATTCAACTGCCTGCTCATAAGATATATTTGCTTTATTCCATATACCTACCAAAATTGCCTTTTGTTGCATGAAGTATGGTTTATGATTATTTTTACTTATTAGTTAATAAACCCCAAAAAGCGAGATTAAAAATTTCGTAAAATAATTCCTCTCCTCTATTTTCAAAACTCCTATTCATTTTTAGTATTTTTGGAATTGAAGTATTGTCTTTAGAATTATAGTTAATTGAAAGTATCTTAGAAACTTTTCTTTCTTGCAAATTCACTACTACTAGAACAATATTACTCTTAATTAAATAACGCTTAGTAGTAAAAATTTGATTGCTAAAAGACAAAACGTTTCTTTCAATCTCACTTTCCAATTTTAAATCATCAATCAAAATAAAATAGTCGGTAGGATAAGGAAGGTATTTTAAAAAATCATACGTACTGATTTTTCTTTCCTGATAATTTTTTATAAAAGTCCTGGCTAGTAAAGGGTATTTATTTATAAAATAAATGGAATCAGAGTAAAAAGATTGTTTTAGTAAAGGAACCAAGAATTCCCCTAGCTTAATTGAAAGGGCTAATTTTAATTCCTCCTCCTGTAAATCTAGGGTATCCCGAGATAATATAAAGCTTGAGATAATTTTATAAAAGTAAGAGCTAAAATAAATATTCTTTTTAGAAATATAGATTCCTAACTTTTTATTATGCAAATAGCTTGTACTTTGTGCTTTTAATATTCCGCAAAAAGCTGCTATTACTACTAACAAAATAAACTTCAAGTTTCTTCCTCAGCAACTAATTAAACCATTAAAAAACTAATTATATCTACTGCTATTGCTATTCTTCAACCTTCCACCACAATAATAATACCGCCGATAGTAGGGAGAATTAAGATCGTCTATTATCACTCCCCCTGCTAAACTTGCATGGAAAAACTTGTTATTTTTTAAATAAATTCCCATGTGAAATATATAGTTTCCGCGGTTAAAAAATACGAAATCTCCCTCATGCAAATCTTGCTTTTCCAAAATTTGACAAACCGCTAAAATATCTCCTGCCACACGGGGTATTCTTATTTTATAAATCGAATCTGCAAAAATAAGGGCTAAGCCTGAGCAATCTACTCCTCTTTCTGATTGTCCACCCCAAACATAAGGGGTATGTAGCCATTTAGCAGCAAACTCATATATTTTCAGATTATCTTCCTCGGTAAGTAGAATACCAAAATTTTTTTGGAAAAAATGTGCAATATTATTATTTAAGATTCTTCTGTGTCGAATTCCTTGAAAAATTGATACTTCATTAAGTCCATCCAAAATTTTGAATGTTAAGTAGGGTGTAGATTTATTATTGATCGTTTTAGGAGCTCTATATTTTTTAGAAAAGAATTTATCCTCATCCAAAGTAGCCTCTTGGGAGGACCGTACTGTAGGCAAGCAATTTTCAATAACTGGTACTTGATCGATAATTTTCAAGGTTTTAGGGGGTGGCGCTTCCAAAGGTTGAATGCAATTTACAAAGACTTCGTTAGTAATAAGTTGATTGATACTGGAAGCTGAAGATTCTGTAATTTCCTTATCCTTGTTTACTTGAAATTCAAAAACATCTAAATTAAAATTACTAGTATGATAGATAGCTTTTTCAATTTCGTTTCTTAGCATCTTGCTTTGTTGTTGCCAAGAAATTTTATGAAAAAAATTCAATACATTACTCTGCTTCTCCTGAATCCAATAAGAAATTTTAGACACTTGAGTGACTAATTTGCTACTTTTTGTCAATTGGTACGGCTTGCTGAAGCTGTTTTTATGTTGATTTTGGGTAGAATGAGTAGCTTTACTTGAGTAAGAAACATTTTTTTGCCATACAGTTTTGGTAGTTTTGTAAGTAAAAGGAATATTTTTACCCACACGAAAATACGGCTTAGGATCATTTTTCGCTCGCACCCCAAGCATTAATAACAAAATTAAAAATTTAATTATAAAACAATACCTAAGAATTATTTTTAGTAAAGTAGGTTGCATATTATTGAAAAAAATTTTCCACATCCTCAAAATTACAAACTCTCAAAACACTTGAAAGAACTTATGCAACCCTTTTGTTGAAAAGTAACTTAAATAATTGATAATCAAATCAAAAATTAATTAACATTTTTTAATATTCATAATTAATTCAAATTTTCAACTGTTAATAAAATGTTATCAATTAATCGAGTATTGTTTACGTATATAGCCCCCAGAGCTATGGCATTTTCTACTAAAAAGTCTATAGGTTCTAAGTCTCTAGCTCTCAGAATTTCAAAATACTCTAATTTTATAGACGGTGCACTTATTAACCTTTGCCTAGCTTGCTCTGCAAGAAACTTTAAGTCTCTAGAAACTGAAACTTGACTAGCCACCCAAAGGAGAGTTTGGTATAAAATTAAAGCATTTTTACGCTCTTGAGCACTTAAGTACTGATTACGAGAGCTTTTAGCCAGCCCATCTTCGTCTCTGACAGTAGGACAAACTACTATTTCTATTTCCCAAAACAGCTGTTCAACTAATTTCTTTACAATTATCGTTTGTTGATAATCCTTTTGTCCAAAATAAGCTTTATTAGGACGTAAAATATTAAAAAACTTTGTTAAGATGAGAGCCACTCCGTCAAAATGTCCAGGTCGAAATTTCCCACACAATATGCTACTTATTTTAGGTAAACGTATTTCTACTTCATGTCCCAAGGGATACATTGTTTCAATTTCAGGTAAAAACAAAATATGCACTCCGGCTGTTTGCAGTATTTCAATATCTCGACTATAATTTCTAGGATATTTGTCAAAATCTTCGTTAGGACCAAACTGAGTAGGGTTAACAAATACAGAAACTACCACTAAATCATTCTGCTCAAAAGCTTTTTGAATCAAAGAAAGATGGCCCTCATGTAAGGCACCCATCGTTGGAACAAAGCCCAAAGACTTATAGCTTCTACTTGCAATGGTGTTTCTAAGTTCCTCTATGGTTCTAGCAATAAGCATTGTTTTTAAGTAATCAACAATAGCCGTGAAACAAACTTTGAAATTTAGGAAATATTTATTAACTTTGCTTTAGGGTAATTTATTTGTTGAATATTATGACGGAAAAATTTCGAATCCTCTATGCTACCATGGAAATTGCACCATTTTTAAAGATAACCGATGCCGCAGACTATTTAAGCAGCCTTCCTCAAGGACTCCAAGAACAGGGACATGAAATACGAATTTTAATGCCCAAATTTGGGGTAATTAATGAAAGAAGAAATAAATTACATGAAGTAGTGCGCCTCTCTGGCATTAACATACGCGTAGGAAATGAAGAAAAACCCCTAACTATTAAAGTAGCAACAATACCTAATGTTCGCTTACAGGTATACTTTCTCGATAACGAAGACTATTTTCAAAGAAAATCCGTTTTAAATGATCCCAAAAATAACAATCACTTCTACAAAGATAATGATGAGAGAGCTATTTTTTTCTGCAAAGGTCTAATTGAAACAGTAAAAAAACTAGGATGGAACCCACACCTTATTCATTGTCATGGTTGGATGACAGCGCTCATTCCCCTCTACCTAAAAACTCACTATAAAGACGACCCTGTATTTAAATATACTAAAATAATCTATACTGCATATAACGAAAACATAAACTTTCCGTTGCCTCTTAATTTCATTGAAAAAGCCAGACTGGATGGCATCGACACGGAAGTAATGCGCCAATACGTAGACGGAACTTATGAGGGCGTTGTTAAAAGTGGAATACGAATGGCAGATTTTGTTACAAAAGGCTCACCAGAATTATCTCCTGGCCTAGAAGAGTGTATCCGACAACTAAAAAAAGATGTAACCTACGATTTCAATGGTCAAGATAAAAGTTCTTACATTAATTACTACAGTCAATTATACAAAGAAATTCTGCTAGGGGTAGTAGCTTGAAAATAGTTACTTTAAAATTGCATAAAATTATAATTTTTTGGGGAGTTGCTGTTTGGGTAAATGTTATTATTCTAGGCTGCAAGCCTGACAAAGAATTAGAAGGAACATTAGGAATTGATACACGTGAAGTAAAGTTATTAGTAGATACTACCCATGTAACTTTTCATACCAAAATCCTAAATGACTCGATTGCCACAGACCAAAAAATATTTACTACTAATGTAGTAGGTCATTTGAATGATCCCATCTTGGGTAGTATTCAAGCCGAATCTTACTTTCAACTGCTCTTAGGAGGCGAAAATGTAAATTTTGGCACTAATCTAGAATTAGATTCCGTAAAATTGCACATTCGCTTTTGGGGTAAGTACGGTAATATTAATGATCTTCAAAGCCTTAAAATATTTGAGTTAGCAGATACCCTAAGTACAACTACACGGTACTTCAACACTGACTCCAAGCCTACTTTACCTTATGAACTATCCGATAACTATACCTACCGTTTTAGCGACTCTACTCAGCTTCGCTTAAGTATACCCCTTTCTCTAGAATTTGGAAAAAAAATCCTTTTTGCTGATAGCACATTCTTAAGTAACAATCAAAAGTTTAGCTCCTTTCTAAAGGGCATAAAAATAAGCTCCCATCTTTCCCAAGGAACGGGCTGTATTTACCTGATTGATTGGCTAAGTACCGACATAGCAGGCAGACGTGCCACCCGCTTAACTCTGTACTACAAATCTAACAATATTCCTAAAGAATACGACTTAATATTAAGTCTCTCAAGTAGTGCACGCTTCAGCTACTTGAAAAGGCAAACTGCAGGAAGTTGGCTAGAAGAATTTCTCACTAATCCAAGTCTTCAAGATAAGTTTTTACCTATTCAAAGTACCTTGTTAATTTATGCTCAGGCAACAATTCAAAATCAACTTATCACCTCTTTAAAAAATAAAGCTATCAATAAAGCCATTCTAATTCTACCCTTTGATAAAACTTTTCTAAATAATCCTTTTCTTCTCTTTCCTCCACCACCTAATCTTTTTGTAACCCTCGATAATAAGCTCAATTTTTCAAATCCCATTAGTGATGCAATTCCCTCTTACAACTCACGCCTCCAAGCTTATGAATATAATATTACTACTTACTTACAATCATTAGTAACTCGTGCTATTAACAACAATTCTTTTTTCATAGCTCCTGCTACCGCCCCTACCCCTTCTAATTCTCTACATCGAGTAGTATTAGGTAACACTGGTAATCCTAAGTTTAAGCCCAAATTATTAATTTATTTTACTAATTAACCCAAAAAATTTTAATTTCGAATTTTGTTATATACCAATAAACAAAATTCAAAATAAATTTAGGCTAAACTTTTTAAATTAAAATCGAAATAACTACTCAATAACTACTCAAAATAAAGGGGTGAATACATAATTCAATCTTCCTAACATGACAAACCACAGTAATACCTTTGCCACTACCTCCTCTAAGTTTCGCTTAGACGAAATAGATACAAAAATACTAGAGATACTACAAAAAAATGGAAGAATAACAAATGTGCAACTCTCTTATGAAATAGGCTTATCTCCTGCGCCTACTCTGGAGCGAGTGAAAAAACTAGAAAGCTTTGGAATTATAGAATCCTACCATGCTTTAGTAAATGCTCAAAAGTTAGGCCTTAGCCTAGTAGTTTTTCTAGAAATATCTTTTGATTTAAGATATGCTAATGAGTATACCAACTTTGTGCAGTCTTTGTGCAATATTCCTGAAGCAGTAGAAATATACTCTTTAACCGGAGAAAGTGATTTTTTATTAAAAGTGTACGTCGATGATATTTTTGCATATCAAAAATTCATCGTGGATAAAATATTGAGTATTCCTTATCTAAAAGACGTCAAATCTAACATCGTTTTGCAAACTATAAAGCGTTCTTTCAGCTTACCTATTCACAAAAACGAAGGTGCATTTTAAAGTATTTCGAAAGAAAAAAATTAATAGTTTTGAAAATTATCCGAGCGAACTAAAAAAAAATCTTAGTCTTGCAGATTTAGTAGCTTTAGGAATAGCAGCTATCATAGGCGCTGGAGTTTTTGGAACTATAGGTACTGCTTGCGCTGCGGGAGGCCCTGCTGTTTCTCTCTTATTCATCTTTACTGCCATTGCTTGTGCATTTTCAGCACTTTGTTATGCTGAATTTGCTTCTGCTATTCCTGTAGCAGGAAGCGCCTATACCTACGCTTATGTAGCTTTTGGCGAAATTATTGCTTGGATTATAGGCTGGGATTTAATTATTGAATATGCCATTGGCAATATAGCCGTAGCAATTTCGTGGTCTGATTACTTCACTTCTTTATTAGAGGGCTTTGGCTTACAACTCCCCCCCTACCTTACTACGGATTTTCTAACAGCCTATCGAGTTTATAATGAAATATTTCTTAAACATAATATAGAGCTTACCAACTTGGCTCCCTATCAAAAAGAAGCTCTAGAAGCCTGGATAAATGCACCTACCCTCGGAAAAATAAAACTTATATTTGATTTACCTGCCCTTTCTATAATCTCTTTTATTTCCTACCTAGTTTACGTAGGAATTAGTGAATCCAAAACTGCAAGCAACATTATGGTAGCTATTAAATTGCTTGTCTTATTGCTGGTGATTGCAATAGGAATATTTTATGTCAACCCTCAAAATTGGACACCTTTTGCCCCTCATGGCTTCAGTGGTGTGATGAAGGGGGTGGCAGCTGTATTTTTCGCCTACATTGGCTTTGATGCTCTATCTACCACCGCAGAAGAATGCCAAGATGCAAAAAAAGATTTGCCCCGAGCCATGATTTTAGCCCTTTTAATTTGCTCAGTTTTATATATTCTTATTTCATTAGTTTTAACAGGCATGGTACCTTATCATTGGTTAAAAGTAGGTGATCCACTGGCATTTGCTTTTGAGTATGTGCACATGGAGCCTAAGTTAAAAAGCTTTATTAAGGGAATTATCTCTGTAAGTGCTGTAGTTGCTATGGCGAGTGTGTTATTAGTATTTCAATTAGGACAACCTCGCATCTGGATGAGCATCAGTAGAGATGGTTTGTTACCTTCTAAATTCAGCCATATTCACCCTAAATATCGAACACCTACCTTTTCTACCCTAATTGCAGCCCTTTTAGTAGCTATTCCAGCTTTATTTATGAACCTGACCGAAGTAACAGACCTAAGCAGCTTTGGAACGCTATTTGCTTTTACATTGGTATGTGGAGGCGTACTTAAGCTACAGGGTCAAAAGGACCATGCTCCTAAGTTTAAAGTACCCTATATTAATGGGAAGTATATTTTACCCCTACTCTATTTTTTCACCTTGTTTTTTATTTTCCACTACCACCATTATAAAATTAACAAAATTTTAGATTACTTTTATTACAAGTCTGTATTAGAACTTGTTCCTCCTCTTATTTTTTGGGCAGGAGCTACTTTCTTAACTTTTTTAACTTGGCTAAAAAATTTATCTCTAATTCCCGTTTTAGGAATCCTTTCGTGTTTTTATTTAATGTCGCAAGTGAATTACAGAAGTTGGATACTTTTTTCTGCTTGGCTGGCAATAGGTTTAATCATTTATTTCGCCTATAGTTATAAGAACAGTAAATTAGCCGAATAAAATTCTTATGCTAGAGCCTAATAAAAAAGACATTCGTTTATTAAGCCTTGAAGAACTTATTAATTTTTTCAAAAACTTAGGGCTTCCTTCTTATCGAGCCCAACAAGTTTATAAATGGATATGGAAAAAAAATGTTTCCACTTTCACCCAGATGACAGATATCAATAAAAACCTTCGACAAATTTTAGAAAAAGAATTTTTCATAGCCCAAGCCTCTGTTGTGGCAAGTTATCAGTCGGTAGATGGTAGTGTAAAATTGCAAATTAAATTACCAGATAATAAAATTGTAGAAACAGTTTTAATTCCTTCTAAAGATAGAGTTACAGTTTGTGTTTCCTCCCAAGTAGGATGTTCTCTAGGTTGCACCTTTTGTGCAACTGGCTATATGAAAATGCAAAGAAATTTGCATGCCTATGAGATTTATGACCAAGTATTTCTTGCCCAAAAGTTAGCCCTATCTTATTACCAAAAGCCTATAACTAATATTGTTTATATGGGCATGGGAGAGCCCTTACTTAACTATAATAACGTGCTTCAATCAATTAACCGAATTACTACTCCCGAAGGACTAGGAATATCTCCTAGAAGAATCACTTTATCCACAGCAGGTATTGCTAAAATGATAAAAAAATTAGGAGATGACCAAGTGAAATTTGAATTTGCTCTTTCTTTACACGCCACCAATGACGCCAAAAGAAGTACTATCATGCCCATTAACGAATCTAACTCTTTAAGTAAATTGAAAGAAGCCTTGATTTATTTTTATAATAAAACAGGAACTCGAATTACCTATGAATATATTTTACTTCATCAGTTCAATGATTTTGTGGAAGATGCACAGGAACTAGTGGCTATTTGCCGTTGGATTCCCTGCAAAGTAAATATTATAGAGTACAATCCTATTGAAGAGTCGAATTTTCAAAAATCTTCTAATAACCGAATGTTTGCTTTTATAGAAGTACTAGAAAAAAATGGAATTATTGTGAATATAAGAAGAAGTAGAGGTAAAGATATTAATGGCGCCTGCGGCCAACTAGCATTAAAGGCTCAACAACTTCCATGTACTAAATAATTTATTCGATTTTAACTTCAGTTGTTGTTAATAGTTTCTCCATTAGTTTTGAGTGCTGTGAATTTTATTTCACTCCTGCCTTAATATATTTGTGGCTATAGCATTTTTTTTCAGAGTATGGCAAAAATCCTTTCCGCAATTTTGTTTCTTTTTTATGCATTTATAGTAGGCTGTTCAGAAAGTGCTATTACCGAAGCAATAGAAAAAGATAGTAACATAGAAGGTTCGACAGCAAGGGAAGCGGCACCTGAAGAAAAGAGTTCTACTTCCCTACAGGACCCGGCTGAAAAGGTAGAAAAACCAAGGAAAACAGTACGAAGATGGCGAAAAATTGCTTCCTGGGAAGGTAGCAAAAGTAAAAAAACTCAACCTTTTGAAGTAAAAGGGAATGAATGGAAAATTCGTTGGAAAGTTAAAAAAGGCAAAAAAAATGACTCAGAGTTTATTATAATTTTGCAAAATTACGAAGATAAAGACGATAAAGAAATTATAGCTCAGCAGGTAGGTCCAGGGGAAGATGATTTTACCTTTGAAGGAGGACAAGGAACTTACATTCTTGATATTACCGCTGAACAACCTTACATAGTAGAAGTATTCGAGTACAAATAACACAAATAAATTAAATTAAATAATAAATTAATAAGTTTTAGAGTCTTCTAACTTAAGGATAAAACCCCACGTGGAAATAGGGATGCTGATAAAACCATAGCTCATAAACTTGCTTTTCATATTCAAAACGTGCTACACTGTCTGGCGGACCTACGAAAACATAATATTTTATTTTTTGGGGACTCGAAAAATTTTGATAAGAAAATTTCTTTTCTGCTGTTACTTTTCTTTGAAAAAATAACTCTAAAGGAGTACTACTAAGCATTTCATAAGATTTCCAAAAATTAAGCAGTGCCTGCTTTTGCTCCTGTGGTTCCAATTGCCTAATATATGAAAGTTGTTGTCGCTCGCCTGTAAGTAAGGCTAGTTCAAAAACTTGAGCGAGATTTTTTACCACCTTAGTTGAATTTTGCCATTGTAAAAAAAATTTTTGTACAATTTCATTAATAATTTTTCCATCCTCCACTAAGTAGATTTCTATAAGATATTCACCAGGCAATTTATCTTTTAGGGAAAATTCAAATTTATGCCAACTTAAACCACTTCGAACAGGTAAGACTTCCTGCTCTTGATAGTCAGCGGCATATTTAGTAGCTCTTT
>JANWXU010000117.1 GCA_025057395.1 Bacteroidia bacterium
CACCCTCGCACCGTTGCCCCCATTAGGTCCCCCCCCTTGAGCTCCTCGCACATCTACTGTAATGGAAGTAACACACGGAGGCACTGTATAAGTTTGTACGCCCCCCGTATAAGAGAAATTAACTGCTTGGGCGTTCAATACTTGATTAATACCCAGAGAGATATATAAAAGTAAAAAAAATCTAAGAGTAGAATAATACGTTGCCATCACTTTACTAATTCTACAAACGGAAACACAATTTTAAGAAATATTTTAAGATTTTTTTTCAAAAGAAGACACTTAGATTAAAATTATACGAATTTTCGTACAATTAATTATTAAATTGGAACTAGAAGAGAGTAGTAGATTATTCTTTAGCTAAGAATTAATTTTTAAGAAAAGCAAAAAATTTGCTACTAAATTACTTATTTTGAATAAAAAGTACAAGTGACTTAAATTAATTCAAATTGTTAATTGCCTATTTTTTTATTTAGATTTGCTAAAAATAGCTTGCAGGAAAAAAATGCAAACTTTCCTTTTAGGGTATTTCCAAAAATCGAAAGAACTTTTCAAACGTAAGCCCTTACCCTTTATTCTAATTATTGCTTTTCTAGTACGCCTTATAGCAGTAATTTTTTCAAAAGGCTTTGCTTTTCACGACGATCATTTTCTAGTAATCGAAATTGCACAAAGCTGGATTGAAGGAGTGAATTATTGGATTAATCAAGAACGCTCACCTACCCATAGTTTAGTCTATCCTGGCCTACACTATTTCCTATTTCTAGGGCTAGAGGGTATAAGCATTCGTGATCCTCAAGCCAAAATGTACTTAGTTCGCTTTCTTCATGCTCTACATTCATTGTGGATTGTATATTTCGGATACCATATCACTGCCAGACTATCTAATATAGCTATCGCTCAAAAAGTAGGTCTGCTATTAGCTCTTTTATGGTTCTTTCCTATTCTGGCATGCCGTAACCTTATCGAAATGGTATGCATTCCTTTTTTAATGGCAGGTATTTACTGGCTTACCCGACCTAAGGTACAAAATCATGATTTTTTTATTGCTGGTTTTTTGATAGGGTTGGGCTTCATATTTCGTTACCAATCTGCAGTTTTTATTCTAGGGTTAGGGCTCTATCTTTTATATCAAAAGGAACTAAAAGTTCTACTATTTCTAGGCCTGGGTTATCTCACCCCTATTTTACTAATTCAAGGAACAGTAGACTTAATTTTTTGGGGATATCCATTTGCCTCATTACATACTTACATAGAATACAATATTACCCATGTGGGAGATTATCCCGTAAATAACGTGGCCACTTTTTCTTTATTACTCCTAGGTATAGGAATTCCCCCTATTAGCTTGTACTTATTTAGGGGCTACGCAAAAGCTCTACAAACTTTTCCAATATACACCTTACCTGCACTCGCTTTTTTTACCTTCCACTCATTATACCCTAATAGGCAAGAAAGATTTATTCTACCCGCCGTTCCTTTTTGGATTATCTTTGGCACTATTGGATGGCATTTACTACAAAGTAAACCATTTCAAAAATTCAAAGCTTCTAGCTTTTATAAAAAAAGCTGGATTTTTTTTTGGGTAGTTAACACAATTTTACTTTTAGCCATAACCCCTACCTATACTAAAAAAACACGTATTGAACCTTTAGAATATTTAGCTAACCAGCCAGATTTTAGTGCTATTATTCTCGATGGCTATGACCAAAACCCCCCGCAATTAGCATATTATTATTTGCAGAAATGGAATGCACAGGTCATTCAAATGGATAAAACAAAAAGTAAAGAAGAATTTTTACAACTATTAGGAAGTGCCCATCCTACTTATTTAATTCTTTTTGAGGAAAAGGAAATTGCTAAGCGAGAGGATTTCTACCGTAATTTTTTCCCTAAATTAAAGCTTGAAAAAAGCTTTTCGCCAAGCTGGCTCGATAGCTTATTTCATTACCTTAACCCCATTAATAAAAACCAAAAAGCTAGAGTTTACAAACTTGTTTAACTAAGCTAATACACCTTTTTTTTAGCCTTAGCAAAAATAATAGGATAATCTACTTCAATGTTACCTTTTAGAATACGCTGGAGCTTAGAAGCCATCATGTGGCGCTGTAAGGTAGGAAGGTAGTCTGTAAGCAAAATTCCTTCTAGGTGGTCATATTCATGCTGTATAATCCGAGCTCGAATGCCAGAAAATTCTTCCGTTTTTTCATTAAAGTTTTCGTCATAATATTTCAACACAATCTTACTAGGGCGAGTAATTTCGCAATCAACATCGGGTATACTTAAGCATCCTTCTTTATATTTAAAGGGCTCACCCTCTTCCAAAATTTTTTCTGCATTAATAAACACCGCTTTTAAGCCAACGGGGGGAGCAACAGCCCCCTCGCCCAAATGCTCTCCAGAATTCAAGTCTTTGATGTTACTGTTTTTCTCCTTTTCCTTTTTTTCTAGCGGAGTGGAATCCATTACAAAAAGCCTAATCGACAGTCCTACCTGTGGAGCAGCTAAACCTACTCCATGGGCATTATACATTGTCTCAAACATACTCTGTATTAGCTGCTCTAGTTGGGGATAATCGCTAGTAATAGGCTTTGCTTTCTGACGCAAAATGTTTTGGCCGTAAGCGTAAATAGGTAATACCATAGGTCTTAAAGCAATCACTACAAAATTTTTATAAATATAATAATATTAGGAAAATCAAGGGTTTAATCTGAAAGTAGCACTTCAATAATAGTATTGCCCTTACGATGCCATATCTCTAAAAAATCTTGTAAAAGAATAGTGGCGCTAATAGCATCAATCTTATTTTTGTCTGCCCTTTGCTTTTTGGATACACCCGCTTGCAAAAGAGTAGCTGTTGCTATTTTAGAAGTAAAACGCTCATCTAATAAAAAAACCTGAATAGTAGGGTATTTTTGCTTAATTTGCCGTGCTAGTTGCCAGACATCTTCGGTTATATGAGTAGGCTCGTTATTTAGCCTTTTGGGTAATCCTAGGACAATTACGCTAATTGATTCTTGCGTAACTAAACGATCTACCTTACAAAAAAGCTCTTGCCGTAAACATCCTTCTAAATTGTGAGCAATTAGTTGCAAAGGATCACTCCATGCTAAACCACATCGCTTTAAGCCTACATCAATCGCAAGTACTCTTCCCATCAGTTTTATACAAAAATATTAGTTTTTGCCATTTAGTGGCTTGAAATTTGCTTAAAATTCTTTAGGTAAGAAACTTTTTTCAAATTTTAATTGAAAAAAATTTAATTTTAATAGCTAGTATTTTGTAAATCTTTTAACCTTGCTATATATGAAGTTGAGCAGTAATTGGATTATAAAAAAAACATGGGGTAGCTTGATAGTCTTGTGGGCCTTAAGCATAGGTGGGTGCTATAAAGACGAAATTATTATCAAGCAAAAAGTCAAGGTGCTAATACCTGAATATATGGACTATGCTACTTTGCGGTCTGCTTTTAAGGTAGAGGCTCCTCAACCACTGCAAAAAGTAGGTAAAATTTACACCTATGGTAAATATTTATTCATTAATGAAAAAGAGAAGGGAATCCACGTAGTTGATAAGAGCAATGGTACTAACCCTATTACTATTGCTTTTTTGAACTTACCTGGAAATGTAGATATGGCTATAAAAGATAACTATCTGTATGCAGATAGCTACGTAGATTTAGTAGTAATTGACTTACAACAAATTCAAAATGCAAAAGAAGTAGGTCGTCTAAAAAATATATTTCCTTACCCCAAATACACATTCCCTTATTTGGCACCCGACCCACAAAAAGGGGTCCCTATTGCCTGGAAAGAAAAGGAAATGGAAATTGAAGGAAGAAAAAGAATTAATAAGGGAGATATCATTCCTGACTTTGTACAAACAGAAAGTACAACACCGACAAACTCATCATCTAAACAAATGGGAAGTAGTGGACAAGGGGGATCTTTAGCCCGTTTCACCATCTGGAATAACTATCTTTACACGGTAGACAACCAAAACTTACAGGCGTTTGATTTAACCACTCCTGTAGCCCCCCTACATCAAAAATCTATCCACGTAGGATTTGAAATAGAAACTATTTTTCCTGCAAAAAATCACCTATTCATTGGCTCACAAGAAGCAATGTACATTTACTCCCTTGAATCTCCTGCAAGTCCTTATTTCGTTTCTAAGTATACTCACATTCGAAGCTGCGACCCAGTTGTTGTTTGGGGAAATTACGCTTACGTAACTCTTCGAACCGGTAATACTTGCCAAGGTTTTTTTAATCAATTAGAAGTAATCAATATCCAAAACCTAAGGGCACCGGCTTTGGAAAAAATATACCCTATGCAGCAGCCTTTTGGATTAGGCGCAGATGAAAATTTATTATTTGTTTGTGACAATGGTCTAAAGGTATATAATACTCAAAATCCTCAAAATCTTATCTTGCTTAAACACCACACAGGATTTCAGGGATATGATGCAATTGCTCGTGAGGGGGAACTAATAGTTAGTGCTCAAGAAGGAATTTATCTCTATCGTTATAACTCGAGTGGAGACCTTACCTTGCTAAGCCGTATAAGCTCTATTCCCTAGACTCTACAGAAGGCATTACTACAATTTAATTAAAAAATAGCCAAGCTTACTTGCTTGGCTATTTTTTAAAAATCAAAGACGTGGCTTAGGGGTAGTAGTACCAAAACTTTTTAGGTACAAAGGCTCTAGAGTATAGATATTTTCAAATATACCCCTTTGATAAGAATCAGCAGCAAGCTTAGCCATATACCTAGCAGAACAGGTTAAGGGAAGAACAAAATAGTTAGAGATACACAAGCCTCTCTCTAGGAGAAGGGGAAAAACTTTGGTCGAACCATTACCTAAAAAACACCATTTTTTTTCAGTAGGAAGCATTCGCAAAAACATTTCATCAACTACCTGTGCAGCAAATGGTTGCAATAAGTTACCTTCAAAATCTAGCACAGCATAGTATACTTCGTTTCTACGAGCATCCAGCATAGGAATAAAAACCCATTCCTCTGTGCGTAAGTGTGGTATTAATTGAACCCCTCCTTGCGCTAAAGCTACTAGGGTAGGAATACCTATAAGAGGACAAGAGGTTGCATAGGCTAAGCCTTTAGCAACTGACACACCAATACGCAAGCCAGTATAGGAACCCGGCCCAATAGATACTGCGATTGCTTTAATAGCACTTTTCTCTATTGCTAAGGTCTTTAATAGACTTTCTATTATCAAAGTCAAGTATTCGGAATGGGACTTGGGATCTTCCAACTCCCAACTAGCTATTACATTCCCTTCTATTTTTGCTATTGCAAGGGAACAAATATCTGTACTCGTTTCTATTAGAAGTAACATAAAAAAACCATCCTTTTCAGGATGGTTTAACTTTATAACTTTAAGAGTTTAACCTAAAAACAACTTCCAATTATTCAACAACGATCTTCACCGTATTTACCTCATTTTCACTACTTACTTGCATTAAGTAAATACCAGCACTTTGCTGAGTTAGGTCTATGCTATAATTATTCTCACCTACCTTTGCATTTTCTAGCTGCTCTGCTACAATCTTACCCATCAGATCTCGAACAGTAATTTTGACTATTCCTTCACTTTGTGCATTAAGATCTATATTGAATTGCCCCTTAGAAGGATTAGGATAAACCTTTATCAATAAATTACCCTCACTATCAACAACACCACTCAAGCGCGGCAACGAAGGTGGTAAACGGAATAATACACCCTGACCGCCTGTCAAGTCAGAGGACCATTGGGAAAGAGTAAGCTGGGTAGTAGCACAGCGCAAACTACAATTAGCACGGACCCTCACCTGCATTAATTGCCCCGGCCGATAAGAAGGAAGCCATTGAATAGGAATTCCTCGTACTACCTGCTCTGGGAAAACAAAGCGCTGATTATTAAAATGACGACTTACATACCCTGGTGCGCCCCAGTTTAAACGATTAGGAGTTGGAGAAGTCTCATCGTCAAATACAGGTCCATATTCTACTTCATAACAAGAAGCTTGGCCATTTGGGTCTAAGTTAAAAAATATTCTTCCCCAATCTGCAGGATTAGAAGAATTCTGATAGCGTACAAAAATTCCACCCGGTACTCTACAATTCTGGTCCACCGGCGTTGGAATCTGGCGAGTATCAAAAAACTTGGAAGCAGACCAAGCTGATTCAGACCTTTGGTTAGATGCGTCCCTACAAATCATTCGTACTTGGACCTCGTACCGAGTATTATTTTGCAACCCCCCTAAATTTATAAAGCTACCCGTAACACCAGGAATTAGAGTCCAAGTAGAATTTACAGGGCTGCCTGGACGAGAAGGTGTGGGAGCATATGGCGTTTCTGGAGTAGTGTCGGGATAAGATTCATCAACAGGGCGATAACGCACATCGTAGGTAGCCCCTGCAGGTAAAGTAGTAGGATTATTTACATACCAAGAAACAGTAGCTGAATTATGAGTTATATTCGTGATATTGATAGTTGTAATGGGTCGAGCAGGAGCTGTAACATGAAAGAAATTTAGCGTAGAATCACAGCCAAATCGATCGGTTACTCGAATTTGATACCAACCTTCTGGAAGATTAGAGAATGTATAGGTAAAAGTATTAGGGTCAAAACTAACTTGATTAGGCTGTACGGGATACCCCACTAAATCTACCCTATAGTAAGTTTGGTCAATAACCGGAAGACGAGTGTCTGTACCCGGGCAATTACAACGGCCAAAAGAACAGCTTGTATTAATACGAACTGCTAGGTTTGCAAAACAATTTACTGCCTTAGATTCTGCAGAAAAGCAGGGCTTGGGGAAAATAGCTACTCGAATAGGACGTGTAGAATCAGTCACTGCAGGAATATGCTCTAAAGTTGTTCCCATTCTAGGACGATTGGCAACTACCCGAATACGATAATTGGTTCCAAAAGGAAGGTTAGAAGGTAAACGAGCATATAAAGTTCCTGATGTTCTGCCTGGCAATAAACCAAAAAGACGACGATTGGGATCTCCCTCTGGCAAAAAATTTCCACTGGGATCCGAAATCTCTACTTGAAAAACGTTATCCGATAGCAAACGGCCATCGTTAATGGATTCTACCTCAAAAGGCACATTAATCATAGTTCCTGCACAAAATGCTTCTGTAGGAGCATTCGGATCAATTGGATCATTTAAAATTCCTGGGATCACTGTTCTGGGTAAGTTCCCGGTAACTGCCCTTGTTGTAACCCGTACAGTTTGTGCTTCTACGCTTAGCGTATTGATCCAGAACGTAGAGCTCAACAATAAGCAAAAAGCTGCGAGCTTTGCGTAAAATACTTTTGGCATAGCTAACTTTTTCCGCATAAAAATAATATTTAGAAAATAAATGTACACAACAAAAGATTCACAAAGTTACAATAAAATTTGAAATACCAACGTTTAGCCTTAAAAAATTGAATCTTTCATAACTTTTCTCTCTAGCTCGTATATATTCATAATACCTCTTCAAAATTAACTATCAAAGCCAATAAGTCAAATTTTACATGGTCTAATTAAAGATTGTAATAATAAGCTGTAGATAGAGCTTCAGAATCAAGAATCTCAGCATAAGCCTCCGGATGACTACCAATCTCTAACACCCAATCACCATCCCTACCCGTAATATTAACAGATGTATAAACTTTTGCGTCCAACAACTGTGCAAGAGTATTTAAAAAAGTTCCCCCCTCCTCAGCATCTTGAAAATAAGATCCATAGAAATATAAATAAGCCCCCTCCGCAAGTACTTGCTTTAAGGAAGTAAAAGCTGCTGTAAAATTGCTTAAGTTATAAAGATGAATTAATTGATTACCTATCCACATGCCCTGCTCCTGCCCTTGCCCTAAAAAAGCCAGGATACTAATTTCTCGATTTTCTAGTTTGCTAATAGTAACTATCTTTTCGATCACCTCTTCGGGTGTATCCAATAAAGGATCAAAAAAAACTATTTGTGCATCCGATGATAAATGTTCTAAAATAGTTGCTAAATCCTCAATATCTTGAGAAATAACAACAATTTTCATTCCCTCGTCAGGATAGTTAACCTCAGACATATCTTGCCCATACCCATAAAAATGATTGTGCCCATAAAAATAATTCAAAGATTTTCCCTCTACATGAACGACATCCGATAATAATATAACACTCAATAGAAGCATCACAATTTTTTTCTTCAAATTCATAGGCATACATTCATTACAAATTTACCCTATAAATCTTACCCTGCTTCAAAATTAAATTCTTCTCAAATATTTTCTACAAACTGTAGCTTATAACAAGTAAAATTATAAATTCGAAAAACATAACTCTTAACATACTAGCCTTTGATATCGATAAACCATTATTTTTATTCACCAGAAAGTAAAGTTATAATTATTAAGTATAACATGAATAATAAGATTACACTATTAATCAGCTTGTTTTGCACATTTTGGCAATTAGGTATTGCCCAGTCTAATTTTATCACTACTTCTCCTTTATCTAAAATTAACTTTTGCACTGGAGAAAGTCTTTCTTTAAGCTTTACAAGTACTGCTGTTTTTCAGGCCGGTAATCGCTTTATTGCCCAGCTATCAGATGTTAATGGAAACTTTAATGCACCAATTACTCTTGGAAGCATTACAGCAACCCAGCCAACAAGTTTAGCGATTGTTATTCCATTGGGCTTGCCTGCAGGGAGTAATTATAGAGTTCGTGTGGTTAGTACTTCGCCCGCAATTACTGGCACAGAATCGCCTACCATCCTAAATATTGCGCCTACGCCCAATATCACTATCTCCCCTGCAACTGCTACTATCACTCCTGGTGCTAGTATCACCCTTACAGCTATTGGTGCTAATTTTTATAGTTGGGTACCTACTACAGGTTTAAGTGGTAGCACGGGCTCTTCTGTCATAGCTTCTCCTGCTACTACTACCACTTATACCGTAACTGGAGTCACTGGTAACTGTAGTAGTACTACTACCATTACCGTAAATGTAACTGCTACCGCAAATTCGCTAATACTCGGACCTATAGAACCCCCTATTTTATGTGCAGGCAGCAGTATAGCCATTTCATTCACCGGAAGGGGAACTTATAATTCTAATAATGTTTTTATTGCGGAACTTTCAGATAGGAATGGTAGCTTTCTGAATCCTTTGCAAATCGGTACTTTAACAGCTACCACCCCTGGGATTATTAATGCTTTTATACCCAATAATCTACCAGAAGGAACAGGCTATAGAATCCGAGTAGTTTCTACAAGCCCAAGAGTAGAAAGTAATATTTCTGAAGTGCCGCTCTCTGTACAAAGAACAATACCCATTAGTGCTACCATCTCGCCACAAAGTTTTTGTATTGGTACTCAAAGTGCAGAGGGTCCTGCCACCCTTACAGCAAGTAACATCGCTGGCGCCACTTACCTTTGGGAAGGACCCGCTGGCTTTAGAAGTACAGAAAGAATTGCTTTTATTCGAAATATTAGTACCAATAGTGCTGGTCTTTATACTGTAACAGTTTCCATAGGGGCTTGTCGTGTAGTTGCAACAGCAAGGTTGAACATCACGCGACCCAAAGCTAATTTTACCATTAGCAGCAATGCTCCTATTTGCCAAGGAAATACTTTACGATTAACAGCACTAGGTAACTTTGGTGAGGCTGATAGCGCATACTGGAAAGGACCCAACGGATTTTTCAGCACCTCTACAATAGCGAGCATTCCTAATTTTTCAAGCCTAAATGCCGGTACTTACGAATTTGTTGTAAAAGAAAAAGATTGTACACCACTTATACAGTCGATTAATATAAACGCTCCTTCACAAACGCCACCAGTGAACATAAGCAGCAATAGTCCCGTTTGTGGAGGAAGTGTACTTACCCTTAGGGCTGAAGCTATCTCGGGCGCAACTTATAGCTGGAGTGGACCTGATGGCTTTGAACAAAGCGGCGCCACCGTAAGCCGCCAAATTACTAGTACAGCACAAGCTGGTACTTATACTGTTACGATAACAGCTGCAGGATGCGCGCCCTCTAGAGCTACTACCACTGTAGAAGTAATTCCTCCCCTCCAAATTACGCCTACTGCCAATGCCGTTTGCAAAGGAGGAAGAATACTATTAAGAGCTACTTCTTACCCAGGACTTACCTATAGATGGGTAGGACCTAACGGACTAAATGTTACTACCTTAGAACCTAGCTTACTCCTCCAAAACTTAGAACTTACCGATGCTGGTACTTATGCAGTTCAAGTTACTCATCCTACTTGTGGCAATTTAGGTGCTAGTGTCAACATAGACGTCTCAGAAAATATTCAAAATATTATAGCTCAATCTAACTCTCCGGTATGCATTGGTGCAGAAGTATTACTGAAAGCAACTACTATCCCAAATGCTAGTTACCGATGGTCCGGTCCTAATAACTTTACATCGACCATTCCTAGCCCTATCTTTACTGCTACTAGTACTTTGCAAAATGGCCTATATACAGTACGAGTAGTCGTACCAGGTTGCGATGCGGTCCAAGCTTCCACAAAAGTAGAAGTACTTTCGGCACCTAGAATTACCCTTACTTCGAATTCTCCCCTTTGTGCCGATAGCTCACTCATTCTAAATGCTACTCCTTTCCCAGGTGCCACCTATCGCTGGTTAGGGCCTGAAGGTTTAGATACTATAACCACTTTCGGGCAGCTGCGCCTAAGCCGGATTCGTTTTAACCAAAGAGGTGTCTACTACGTGGAAGTTTCAACTCCTAGCTGTGGAACTACTCAATTATCTACTAATGTAGAAGTAGCTATTCGTCCTACTCGCATAAATATTATAACTAACGCACCAATATGCCATTCTGAAGACTTAATTCTAATAGCTCAGCGCTTTGAAAATGCACGGTATGAATGGAGCGGCCCCGATGACTTCTTTAGCAGTGAAAAAGATGCTCATATTCGAAATGCCACCGAAAAAAATAGTGGTAAATATACAGTTAAAGTAACCGTAGGAGGATGTACACCTCTTGTAGAAACTATTCAAGTAAGAGTTGCTCCTGAGCCGGGTATTCGCCTAGTAAGCAATATTCCGCTTTGCGCCGAAGACGTTTTACGCCTCACTGCCAACTACATCGAGGGAGCTACCTATAATTGGAGTGGCCCTGGGGTAACACTTACCAACAGTAACAATAATATATTTGAAATTCCTTTTCCTACTCTTCAAAACCTAGGACGCTACTTTGTTTCAGCAAGCCTTTTCAATGGACAATGCAACTTAGGAAGTGATACTCTCACTATAGACCACCTTTATCTACTTGAAAATTTAGATGCCCAAAGCAATTCACCAGTATGCATCAATAATTCCTTGCTTTTGCGCGCTGCTAGTATTCCTAGGGCTACCTATGAATGGTTTGGCCCTAATGGATTTCGAGCAAACATCCAAAATCCTACCTTGTTTATATCTTCTACTTTACAGGCAGGAGTATACACAGTTCGAGCAAGTCTACCGGGCTGTAAAGCTGTAGAAGATAGTGTAAGAGTAGAGGTGCTTACTCCCCAAAGTGCCATTTTACAAGATAATACCCCTCTTTGTACAGATAGTACACTCAAACTTTTTACTAATCACTTTCCAAGAGCAACGTATAAATGGAGCGGACCCAATAATTTCATGGTAACCACTTCTATTCCTTGGGTAACTCTTCCCAGAGTTACAAGCTTAAACGATGGTATTTATCGAGTAGAAATTCAAACGGTGGGTTGTCCTTCCCTTTTTGCTGCTAAAAGAGTAGTCATCAACCGCAGCCCGATTTTAAGGGCAAGGAGTAATTCTCCTGTTTGTGCTGGTAATAGTATTTTCCTTACTGCTAACGGTATTGAGAACGCTAATTATTTTTGGTCCGGACCTAATAACTATACCTCTACAGAACAAAATCCTATAATTCCTCTTTCCCAAACTACGCAATCAGGAATATATACCGTAATTACCCAAGTAGAAGGGTGCGACCCAGTAAGAGATACTATTAGCGTACGTGTAAACCCTATTCCAGATGCCTCTTTCCGTACTAATGAGCCTCTTTGTGGAGAAAGAGAACTAGTATTAGTTGGAAATGCTTATAACGGTGCTAGATACCACTGGCGTGGACCTCTAGGTTTAGATACTACCACCATTTTTCCTAAATTAATCCTCAATAACATTACTCGCCGCAATGCTGGCTTTTATTCTTTAACTATTTTTGTACCTGGTTGCTTGCCCGTAGCGCGCCAACAATATATAGATGCCGATGGATTGGAAT